>CAXBAL010000023.1:0-13639 GCA_963973475.1 uncultured Micavibrio sp. | reverse complement strand
GCCTATACGATTAATGATCCGATCAAGGCGCGCGAGCTACAAGGTTGGGGCGTTGATTGCTTCTTTAGTGATGAGCCGGATGTCTTGCTGGAAAACCTGCTGACCGTGCATTAAAAAAGGCCGCAATTATAGCGGCCTTTTCATAAGAACAATTATAACTTATTCCATTGTTTCAACTTCGGCTTCGGTTTGTGAATCGGCTTCAAAGTAAGAACGATATTCTGTATCGTCCAATGTACCGTCACTATTGCGATCAAATTCACCAAAGCTTTCAGCGGATGTATCGGCATCAACGCTCGTTGAGAACTCGGATTCATCGACCAGACCATCACTATTTGCATCGGCATCATTAAAGTTCAAGCGCTCGCTGTTACCAATTGGCTCTGCAACGCTGGCATCTGAATTGGCATCAAGCCCAACATCGGTTTGACTATCCAAAGTCAAACCATCACCTGTAATGGTATCACTTTTAAGAGCGTCTTCACGCTCCATCAAAGTATCTACCGTTGTGCCTGCCGTGGTGCCTGTATTATTACCTTGAATACGAGCCCCTGTTTCAACATTGGCTCCGGCAGTTGCGTTTAATCCGGAATCAGCTATTGAAGGTGTCACGCCAAGTGTGAAAATTGCCGCGCCGGCCATTAGTAATGTTTTGAATGACTTTGTCATGTTTTTATACTCCATTGGTTATCTTATGTCTTACCAACAAAGCAAAAATAATAAAGTTCAAAAGATCTTTTAGCTGCAGATTTGATCAAGCTGGCTGTGGGAAGGCATACCCATGGCGTTGAAGCCGCAATCCACGTAATGCACTTCACCTGTTACAGCCGATGACATATCGGAGAGCAAATAAAGCCCTGTGCCGCCAAGCTCATCTAGTTCAACAGAGCGGCGTAGCGGAGAGGCCAGCGTTGTAAATTTGAACGTTCGGCGTGAACCACCGATAACCGCGCCCGCAAGTGTACGCATTGGTCCGGCAGAAATTGCATTCACACGTACACCCTCAGGCCCCAGATCAGCGGCCAAATAACGCGTTGAGGCTTCCAACGCGGCCTTGGCGACGCCCATCACGTTGTAATTCGGCATAACCTTCTCGGCACCATAATAGGATAAGGTAACCGCGGAGCCGCCCTCGTTCATCATCTCTTTGGCGCGTCGCATTACTGATGTAAACGAATAACAGGAAATATGCATTGTTTTCAGGAAGTTATCCAAAGACGTATCGACATAACGCCCCTGCAATTCATCTTTATTCGAATAAGCAATAGCATGTACGAGGAAATCAAGTTCACCCCATTCAGATTTCAAACGCTCAAAAACCTGATCCAGATGCTCTTCATTGGTCACATCGCAATCAATCATGATCTTAGAGCCGATAGATTCGACGAGCGGTTTTACCCGCTTACCAAACGCATCGCCCTGATAGGTAAAAGCCAACTCAGCGCCCGCTTCATGAAGCGCTTTGGCCATGCCCCAAGCAATTGAGTGGTCATTGGCAACGCCCATAATCAGGCCTTTTTTGCCCTTCATCAAATCAATCATAAATTTAATCCTTATATTTGCTTATGGCCAGACAGCAATTTGTGCCGCCGAAACCAAAGCTATTAGAGATCACGGTATCGTGATCGACATTATCAATACGCGCAGTCGCAATCGGGAACGGCTTGGCGCCCTCATCCATGTTCTCGACATTTATACTAGGGGCAACGAAATCATGATTGAGCATAAGGAGGCTGTAAATCGCCTCCTGCACGCCTGCCCCGCCCAATGAATGACCTGTCATGGATTTGGTCGCAGAAATATGCGGAATGTCCTGACGGCCTTCAAACGCCTCTTTAATCGCGTTCAGCTCGGTTATATCCCCGACAGGCGTGGATGTACCATGTGTATTAATATAGGTGACTTTACGGTCAACTGTAGAAAGCGCCTGCTTCATAGCGCGCATACCGCCTTCACCACTTGGTGCGACCATATCCGCGCCATCGGAGGTCGCGCCATATCCGGTAATTTCACCATAGATTTTCGCTCCGCGAGCTTTAGCATGGCCCAGCTCTTCCAGAACAACGATTCCGCCGCCACCGGCAATAACAAAACCATCACGGCCAGCATCATAGGCACGCGCGGCTTTTTCCGGTGTGTCATTATATTTGGACGACATTGCGCCCATGGCATCGAACAGAACGGACAGCGTCCAGTCCAGCTCTTCGCCGCCGCCGGCAAACATAACATCTTGCTTGCCCAAAATAATTTGCTCCGCCGCGTTACCAATGCAATGCGCAGAGGTTGAACAAGCCGATGAAATCGTATAATTCACGCCCTTGATCTTGAAATTGGTCGCCGCAGTCGCCGATGTGGTCGAACACATAGCCTTAGGCACAGCAAATGGCCCAACGCGTTTCGGCCCCTTTTCACGGGTAATATCGGCGGCTTGCACTTGCGCGCGCGTTGATGGCCCGCCCGAGCCGACAATGATTCCGGTGCGTTCATTGCTAACATCGCTCTCTTCCAAGCCCGCATCGGCAATGGCTTGCTCCATCGAGAGGTGCGTATAAGCGGCCGCATCCCCCATAAAACGGAACAGGCGCTTATCAATATTGGCCGCCAGATCAATGTCCGGCTTGCCATGCACTTGCGAGCGGAAGCCTAGCTCCGCATATTCAGGCGCGGCAGAAATACCGGACTTGCCCGCTTTTAGGCTCTCCAGTACTTCTTCTTTGTTATTTCCGATACAGGAAACGATCCCGATTCCTGTAATGACAACTCTGCGGTTCCCCAGCATGGTTATCTCCTATTTTTTGTTAGTTATAAAAATTTAACCGTTCATGGCGTTCGGATTATCGAACAGGCCAACTTTCAAGCCTTCGGCTTCATAGATCAGTTCGCCATCGGCGTACATTTTTCCGTCTGCAATACCCAGAACCAGCTTGCGGTTAATCACGCGTTTGAAATCAACAACGTATTTCACCAGTTTCGTAGTTGGCTGTACCTGTCCGGTCAGTTTCAAACCGCCAAGGCCAAGCGCGCGGCCGGAGCCTTTGGCACCCGTCCAGCCAAGGTAAAATCCTGTAAGCTGCCATAAAGCATCCAGTCCTAAACAGCCCGGCATTACCGGATCGCCTTTGAAATGACATTGGAAGAACCATAGATCGGGGTTAATATCAAACTCGGCCTCGATCACGCCTTTACCGTTGGCGCCGCCCTTTTCATCAACATTGGTAATACGGTCGAACATAAGCATTGGCGGTAGCGGCAATTGCGCATTGCCCGGGCCAAATAACTTGCCCTCCCCGCACTGGATAATATCTTCGTAACTATAGCTGGATTTGGGTGTAAAACTCATCTCTCGCTCTTCTCTGTTTTGCAGTTTCGTTGTTGCCATTTATAAGCCTTTATAAACCGTGCGGCAAGGCGCAGAATGCGAAAATATGATGTTTATCTGTGTTTAAGTTATTGAACGCCCATTAAAGCTAGGCATGTGCAGATTTAAAATCCATACAAACATATTTGTAACTCTCGCTCATGGCGCACATTGCCAAAGGCTTTGCAATCGCCGGCTCTATCTCGGGCAGCTCACCACCCGATGCAACAGCGATCATCCGTCCTGCCGCTTTAGCGCAGGCAACAGCCTGATGAAAATGATCGTCCATTTCAATCGCCTCGAAAAAGGTATGGCAAGTGGGCTCCATCCCTTGAATTAAAGAAACAGGCGCATTAACGGGCATGTCATTGGCGGCGAGGCCGAAACGCCAATCACTGCCAGCGGGAACGCCTAAGCGGATGGCTTCCTTGGTCATCACATATACAATCTGATCCAGATTTTCAGGGATAGCAGAGCCTTTGAAAATCATACAAGTATTGGAATTCAGCGAAATTGCCAAACGGCGCCCAGAGACAGCGCTAAGCGCCCCGATACAATCTCCTAAAGTCCAGCCGCGCTGCGTTACATGGTGCTCGATAGCAATATCGCAAAGTTCCTGCGCTGCAATTTCAAAACCCATGGCCAGCTTGGTACAATCAATAAGAAGACGGAAACTTTCTTCGCGTGGAATGCCTTCACACTCCCAGCTCACCAATACATTGTGCACCATATCGACGATCAGATCATGGAACTCATACGTACAGTCCATCCAGTCTTCAAAGAAGATACGGGCTGCCGAGCGCCCACGCTCGGTTTCTGCATCAATAATATGGGCGGGCGGCAATGCGTTTTCCCAAAGCTCGCCTGAATACGGCTCTGCCTTTAATAATTCTGACAACTTAGAAAAACTGGCTTCCATCGCGTTATCAGGTTCATCAAATACCAGATAAGTTTCCACCAACACACCGGCAAGCAACTGCGTCACCAACATGGCATCAGTACCCTTCCCCGGACAATCCGAGAGCTTAACAAGCGCTTGATAGATACGGGCACCCATATCCGGTTTATTGGTCAGAGTATACATAAAATACATACAAATGTTGTTGTGAACGTGTGGTAGAGAGAATGTTATTGTGTGGCAGACAGTATTTCGGTGGGATGTGATGAATCACATATGAAATATTAGATTAATTGAATTCTTCGGACGGGTAAACACCCCAAAATAAATTTCTTTCACTCCAGCCTTCATACCCTTGTGCGGAGATTTTGCACCATGCGCCCGTGCATTCCTCTACTGCCGCAATAGCGCCTGGCTCTATATAGGCCATCAAACGGGCATCTGCGCTCGGTTTGCGCTTGATGGCGGCCATCCCCTCGCCCTGCACAATGACAAAGCGGCGACCGGACAAAAGAGATTTATGCACCCACCCTTCCGTGCCCTCGACATCCTTAATCTTACGCCAGACATCGAATTCCATTGTAATCTCGACAGGAAGACCCTTGCGCTTATATTCCCACAGAACAGGATATTTCGTGCCGGGGCCGGAGCGCATGTACACCTTGTCCGAAGACAGCGAAACAAAGCGCGGGATAGGCAACCCCGTTGCCGAAAACATGGATTTCGGCTCTTGCGCACTGGCTGAAAAGCCCGCAAAGGCGAGAAATACGGCCAAAAACAAAGAAAAGAATTGAATTTTATAGGCGTTAGAAGGCATGATCCGGCAAACTTAGGTTGTTAATAAATGAGTAATTCGAACACAAATAGTATAGCGCATATTTCGCTCGCGCCAATGATGGATTGGACTGATCGTCATTTTCGCTATTTTCTACGGCAAATATCGCCCAATACGCGCCTGTATACCGAGATGGTAACAACAGGTGCGATCCTGCACGGCGATGCAGAGCGTTTCTTACGGTTTAACGATGATGTTGAACATCCTGTGGCGCTGCAGCTCGGCGGGTCCGATCCTGATGATCTGGCGCGGTGCAGCGCTATCGGAGAACAATACGGCTATGACGAGATCAACCTCAATTGCGGCTGCCCGTCCGACCGCGTCCAAAGCGGCATGTTCGGCGCGTGCATGATGAATGATCCCGATCTGGTGGCGAATTGCTTCGCCGCCATGCAGAGCGCGGTCAGCATTCCCGTTACCATCAAATGCCGTATCGGCGTCGATGATTGCGACACCGGCCCGTTTCTGGATAAGTTTGTGGAAAAATCTGCTGATAAGGGCGCTAAAATTTTTATCATTCACGCCCGCAAGGCTTGGCTGAAGGGCTTGTCGCCAAAAGAAAACCGTGATGTTCCGCCGCTGGATTACGAGCGCGTTTATGCCTTGAAAGAAAAATTCCCCGAGCTCAATATTGTCCTCAATGGCGGCATCACCGATACCCCAACGATCAAAGAGGCGCTGGAGAAACTGGACGGTGCCATGATCGGCCGCGAAGCCTATCAAAACCCTTACTTTTTCGCCACCATTGAGCGCGAGATATTCGGAAACATAGACATCCCAACCCGCGAGGACATCGCCGCGCGCATGATCCCCTACGCCATAGCGCAAAACGAAGCGCACGGCACGCCAGTAAAATCTATCACCCGTCACATACTTGGTTTATACCATGAACAATATGGCGGTAAAAACTGGCGCAGAACCTTGAGCACCTTACCCTACAAAGACGGAGCCGACGAGCACGTAATCCAACAGGCTATTGATACAATGGCGATGGTACATAAGAACAGAATCAGTGCATAATCTGCGCTGCGTAATGCAACTGTTATGGAGTAACTATGACCTGGCACCGCCTGTCCAATGATGAAAAAACTGATTTACTGAACGTTATAGGGGACGACACCCTGCCCGGCCTGTTTGATAGAGATTACGGCATTGCCCAAGCTTTGCCGTATAAATTCTACGAAGATTGCGACCTTATTGTGTGGGAAAATCTGAAGATCACACCGCCTTTTGCTTTTGATTATCTACGCTCGGGCCAATATATTGTCTATCTTGATGGTAGTGCGGAACCGTTCGAGAAACTCAATGCACTTGGACGCATCAAACTTAGTAACGACACCGTAACTGATTATCTGGAATTTTTTTGCCACTACGTCAATCAAAGACCCGAGAATATATTGTTGCTAAGAAATGCCCATACCATGCCGTTTAAAGATCCGGTCTTTATTGATTTTCACTTTGATAAAAACAATTACACCGAAAAGGATATAAAGGTCAGCCGCAATGCAGAGGACAATGGATATATCATTACCGCCCCATTTGTATTCGCTGGAAAAATAGATAGAGGCATAGCAAAAATATCCGATTTAGGCGCCGTCCACATCGAAAGGGAAACCCAAAGATGAGCAGCCGGATCAATTATTACCACCCTGAAGCCGAAACAATCAAAGCACAAAGCCTGGAAATACTGTTGCATTCAGCGCGGGCAAAAAGCCTATACGAGGAAATCCGGCCCAGTATATTTGTTCTGAAAGGCCCGCTGCCGCAGACTTTTGTACAAGACGCAAACCTCATCTATTTGCGCGTTCCGGCTTTACAAAAAAAAGGCAGGCTGGAACAAGCCATAGATTTGTCGGGCGCGCTAAGCGAATTAAAGATCAACCAATCGCTTCCCCCACTTGATCCGGCCACGTTGGAAAGCGATGAGTCTTTGGTTCAACAACACTACAAAAATGTCTCTATTTATATGAAGGTTTTCCCCATTATCGAAGAACTTGATGAAGCGGGTCATAAAGCGTTAAAGGAAATTCGCCTTATGGGGCTGGGCAAACTTTATCAAGCATGGAAAGCTGGCGCTGACCTTGAAGACTGTGCTAATATTTACTGGAGTATATTTGATACTGAAAATAATAATAAAGAAGGTTAGATATGGCTTTAAGAACTCCAAATACTACAATGGGAATCGGGGACGTTGCCAAACGTCGCATGCCATCCCGCGCGCGAAATCAACCACATAGGTCAACAGCACCAACCCGAACTATGCAGCGCGCTTCCAAGCGATAAACATTTTTAGAGATACTCAGGCAGAAACACCATCTTCTTTGCGTTTCTGCAATTCTTCCACACTGACATGGAAGCTCTCACCGCAGCCGCAGCGGCCTGTCTCGTTTGGGTTCTGGAAGTCAAAGCGGGAATTGCCCAGCTCATCCGTGATATAATCCACCTGCATACCAAACAGCATCCAACTATGCATTTTCGGGATATAGAGCGAAGCGCCCGAACCTTCGAAGCGGTCATCCCCCGCGATATTCTCATCGGCTTTAATATATTCCATTACATAAGAATTGCCAGAACAGCCCGTGGGCTTCACATTTAAACGAAGCCCTTGCGCTCCGTCAGGCGCTTTTTGCATCAGGGTTTCAATCTGCTGCGCGGCTTTTTCGGTAATGGTTATTGGTGTTGGTCTCATCGCTTAACTCTATCACATAAACATATTCAGTTGCATTTTGGCGGTTTCGGCCATCAAGGACGGGTCCCAGATCGGGTCCCAGACAATCTCGACATCGACCTGCCCCACTCCCTCGATCGGAAGCACGGCATCGCGTATCCATTCCGGCATCTCCTGCGCCACCGGACAGCCCGGTGAGGTCAGCGTCATAATAACCGACACATCGCGTACACCTTGCTCTTCGGGATGGACCATGACCTTGTAAATCAGGCCAAGTTCGTAAATATTGACCGGAATTTCAGGGTCATAAATTTCTTTAATCGCGGCGCGGATAATCGGCCATAACGGATCATCGGCGGGAAAATTTCCCTCCTCAAACGCCATGGGCGGCTCGGCAAGCTCATCATAATTATCTTCACCTACCGCGTTTTTTACCATTTGCTCATCAGCCACTTGTTCTATCTTACTCATAATAATAACTCTTTGGCTTTTTTCAGCCCCTCTATACATTGATTTATATCATCTTTGACCGTGTACAAGGCAAAAGACGCACGAACACTGGAATCAATTCCAAGACGTTTCATCAAAGGCATACAGCAATGATGCCCCGTACGCACGGCAACGCCGCACTGATCAAGGATTGTTCCGACATCACTGGCGTGTACGCCTTTCAAATTAAACGACACAATACCCGCCTTATTCGGAATATCGGCGTAAATTTCAACGTCACCGAGCTCCTTCAGTCCCTTGGTAAAAAGCCGGGTCATTTCCCGCTCGTGAATCTTGATCGCGTCTATATCAATTGCACTCAGGTAATCAATCGCCGCACCAAGCCCAATCACAGAAATAATGGAAGGCGTTCCGGCCTCGAAACGAAATGGCGGCTCTTTAAAGGTCGTTTTCTCGAAACTGACGCTGTCAATCATATCACCGCCGCCGCGATAAGGCGGCATGGCCTCTAATACCTCATAACGCCCATATAAAACACCCAGCCCTGTCGAGCTATAGAGCTTATGCGCGGTAAAGACGAAAAAGTCACAGCCTATATCGGAAACATCAATCTGCTCATGTACAACAGATTGGGAACCATCAATGAGCGTGATGATACCGCTGTTGAACGCATTGGCCTTCGCCACTATTTCTTTCACAGGGTTAATCGTACCCAGCGCATTCGAAATATGCACAACAGACACAAGGCGCGTTTTATCGCTTAAAAGCGTACTATAAGCCTCCATATCAAGCGTGCCGTTATCCAGTACCGGAATAACTTTAATGACGATTCCCGTTTCTTCCCGCAGCAATTGCCACGGCACTATATTGGCGTGATGCTCCATCTCCGAGAGAATAATTTCATCACCGGCTTTTAAATTCGCCCGCCCCCAGCTTTGCGCCACCAAATTGATGGAGTCAGTGGCATTGGCGGTAAAAATAATTTCTTTATCGCTGTCGGCTCCGATAAAATCCGCAACCTTGGTGCGCACGGCTTCATAGCTAGCGGTTAGTTCTTGTGAAAACTGATACAGTCCGCGGTGGATGTTGGCGTAATTATACTTCACCACTTCGCTCATGGCCTCGACTACGGCTCTTGGCTTTTGCGCACTGGCCGCGCTATCCAGAAACGCGAGGCGCTTGCCGTTCATCGGCTGCTCGAGGATGGAAAAATCTTTGCGGTAGGACCGTAATATCCCTTGCGCCGCGTTGGGCGCTATAGAGCTGTCTGAAGCCATTGTTCAATATCCCTTCCAAACTCTGCGCGCAGAGCCTCACTTTCAATCTTCTCGACCACTTCCTCTACAAATGCCCGTATGAGCAGTAAGCGCGCTTCCTTCTCGCTTAAACCACGAGAGCGTAAATAAAATAAAGGCTCTTCATCCATTTGGCCAGTCGTTGCCCCGTGCGAACATTTTACATCATCGGCGTAAATCTCCAGCTCCGGCTTGGTATCCATTGTCGCATCTGGCGAGAGCAGCATCGCATTGGAAAGCTGATAGCCATCGGTTTTCTGCGCGCCCTCATACACATGCACCTTACCTTGGAACACGCCATGCGCTTTTTCATCCAGCAAAGAGCGGTAGAATTGGTTCGAGGTACAATGCGCCGCCTTATGATCGACCAATATCGTTGTGTCGCTATGTTGCGTCCCGCGTAGCAGGTTCAAGCCGTTAAAACTAACATGACCGCCAGTGCCCTCCAAATCGGCCTGCATTTGATGGCGCATAAGCCCGCCGCCAATATTCTGCGCAAAACCGTTGTAATAAGAATCGCGATCCAGACGGATATGGCTGTTTATCGTATAAACCGCATCATGACTATCGGAGTGGTTAATCACATGATTGAGCCTTGCATTCTTACCCAGCACGATCTGCACGGCATGGTTCTTCCAGTACTCGCCCTGCCCGCTATGATTTTCCACCAACGTGGCTGACGCGCCCTCTCCCAAACGGATAATAAAACGCAGAGAGGTAAAGCTATCATCAGGCGTTTCCAGAGCGAGTGTAAAAGGCTTATCCACATGCTTACCCGCAGGGATATCAACAACAATGCCGTCGCTCAAATACGCGGTGTTCAAGTCCCACAGAGCACTATCCCCATATTTTGCCGCGCCGGGTGCCTCTTGAGTAATTAGCTCCTGAACCCAGTCTTTTTCAAAGCCCTCGGATAGCTGCGAAATATAGGATTCCTCGCCATCCATACGGTAATCACTCTCGCCTAAAACGCCATCAAAATCCACGACCGCCTTGGCGATACCAGTGTATTTGAACCGCTCCAGCTTTTGCGTTGGCAAGCCTTGCTCCTTGAACCGCGCAAAGGCATCGCTACGGAATTCCTTCACCCAATCAGGCGCGGATTTCGGCAGCTTGCACGCGGTGTACGTATCGCCATCACATGGCACGTACGGTGATTTTTCGGGAAATTTCATGATATTGCTTTGCGCTGTCATTGGTCTTCTCTAATTTTATGCGGCTTCCAGAAATTCGGCGTAGCCTTTGTCTTCCAGCTCCTTGGCCAGCTCCGGTCCGCCGGTCTTCACGATCTTACCTCCCGCCAATACATGCACCACATCGGGCTTGATGTAATCCAGCAAGCGTTGGTAGTGCGTAATCACAAGGAAGGAGCGATCAGGGCTACGCATGGCATTCACGCCATCGGCCACAACTTTCAGCGCGTCAATATCCAAACCACTATCGGTTTCATCCAGAACGCAGAATTTCGGCTCCAGCATCGCCATTTGCAGCACTTCATTGCGCTTTTTCTCGCCGCCGGAGAACCCGACATTGACCGCGCGTTTCATCATGTCATCATTAATACCAAGCTCTTTGCACTTGGTTTTAATCAGTTTCAGCATACCAAGCGCGTCCAGTTCTTCCTCGCCGCGCTGCTTGCGGATGGCGTTCAGGGAGGTCTTGAGGAACGTGCTCATATTCACCCCCGGAATTTCGACCGGGTATTGAAACGCCAGAAACAATCCGGCGGCGGCGCGCTCTTCAGGCTCCATGTCCAGCAAATCCACCCCGTCCAGCGTGGCCGATCCGCCCGTAACTTCGTATTCCTCGCGTCCGGCCAGAACATAGCTCAGCGTCGATTTTCCCGACCCGTTCGGCCCCATAATCGCATGCACCTCTCCGGCAGGAATATCAAGGCTAATCCCCTTCAGGATGTCCTTCTCCCCCTCATCGGTCTCGATCTGGCATTTCAAATTTTCAATTTTAATCATGGTTATTACTTCCTTTTTTTACTTATCTTTCATTTTTGTCTATTTCACCGCAGCCGATAAAAGTGATGACACTAACGCTATTACAGGCGCCAACAATAAAGCAGATACAGACAATACTAAATTCTTTACAGATATATCTCTTTTCGTTGCTAAATAAGGGGACGTAAAAAACAAACTAAAAAATGCAATTAAACCGCCGTAGAGCCAAACCTGTGAAGAAAGGTCTTCTGTACTTGCACTGTACTGCGTAACCCAGTTCCAGAATATTAGAGCCATTAGAGAAGTTAACCCCAAAAGCACATTTATAATAACAAATATCAGATTCATTGACCTACCCCCGCGTAATCAAAAAGATACCGCCAAACACGAGGGCGATACCGATAAACTGGTTGGGCTTTATAACTTCGCCGAGCAATATAGCGCCCAGAACAATGGTCACGGTGAGCGCAAAGCCGTTTTGCAGCAGCGCCGTCAGCGAGGCAAATCCGCCCGCCTTATACGCAAAAGCCAGCGTGATATTGGCCATCGCCACCCCCGCCCCCGCAATCGCGGCCAGCCCGACGGCGGTTAAATCCGTATTCGGCGCAACCCAAGCCTGCCCCGATGTCTGGCGTTGAAACACATAATACGTCACAGATACAGCCGTCATAGCCAGCGCCAGCACCAACGCCGCAAACGGCGCATCCAACTGGTGATTGACCTTCTTAAACAACAAATTCCGCGTCGCGAGCCCCGCGCCGGATATCATTGCTAATGCGTACCAAGTGTTAAGCATTCTTGTTTTCTTTCTTCCTTTTCAAGTCAATAATAACTGTCGCGCGTTTTCCAGCAATATTGGGGCATACACAATAATAAGAGGCAAGAACAAAGCTATTAAAGACGTCACTATATTCTTAATGCAGATAGATTTTTTAATAGCTAAATATGGTACCGTTACAAATAAACTACATATTGCTAAAAGTGGTGCAAACAATAAGATTAAATTACCTCCACCAATCCAAATGGCGAATATCATTAAAGCACTAGATGCAACCGCTAGAAATATATTCAATATAACCAGCAAAATACCCATTAACCAACACTCCCCTCCAAACTAATGCCCACCAATTTCTGCGCTTCGACGGCGAATTCCATGGGGAGGTGTTGCATGACTTCTCTCGCAAAGCCGTTCACGATGAGCGCGACCGCTTCTTCTTCGCTTAAGCCGCGCTGCATACAATAAAACAGCTGGTCTTCGGAGATTTTGGAGGTTGTCGCCTCATGCTCCAGATTGGCGGTTTTGTTCTTGCTCTCGATATAGGGAACCGTATGCGCGCCGCACTGATCACCGATCAGCAGGGAATCACACTGCGTAAAGTTCCGCGCGCCTTCGGCCTTGGGCAAAATCTTGACCGCGCCGCGATATGTTTGGTCGGACCGCCCCGCCGCGATCCCTTTCGCCACAATGCGGCTTTTGGTGTTTTTCCCGATATGGATCATTTTCGTGCCCGTATCGGCTTGCTGGCGGCCATTGGTGATGGCAACGCTATAAAACTCGCCTTGGGAGTTATCCCCTTTCAGGATACAGGAGGGATATTTCCATGTGATCGCGCTACCCGTTTCGACTTGCGTCCAGCTGATCTTGGAGTTTCGTCCCTCACATATACCGCGTTTGGTCACAAAGTTATACACACCGCCACGTCCGGTTTCAAAATCACCGGGATACCAGTTCTGAACGGTGGAATATTTGATCTCCGCATCATCCAAGGCCACAAGCTCCACAACAGCAGCATGGAGCTGATTTTCATCACGCATCGGCGCGGTACACCCTTCCAGGTAAGACACGTACGCCCCTTTATCGGCGATAATCAGCGTGCGCTCAAACTGGCCGGTATTCAGCTCATTAATGCGAAAATAGGTCGATAATTCCATCGGGCAGCGTACGCCTTCGGGGATATAAACGAATGATCCATCGGTAAACACCGCGCTGTTCAAACAGGCGTGTTTGTTATCGCCTTGGGGCACAACGCTGCCCATATATTTCTTCACAAGATCGGGATATTTCTGGATGGCCTCGGAAATCGAGCAGAAAATAACGCCCGCCTCGCCCAACTTTTTCTTAAACGTTGTCGCCACCGATACGGAATCGAACACCACATCCACGGCAACAGGGTTCTTCACCCCCG
>CAXBAL010000022.1:0-14318 GCA_963973475.1 uncultured Micavibrio sp. | reverse complement strand
GATATCGCGCAAAATTAGTGCGGTAGAATTGCCCTGAACAATCCCGGCCAATAACGGCACACTTAAGCCGAAAAACAAGATCAAACGGCCATACACCTGCCATAATGCGCCTCTGCTAATGGGCATACGCCAGAGAACGCTTAACTCGGGACGGATAATGGCCAGTAAAAGAAGCCCGCCAATCACGGCTTCAATACCCCCAATATCATCAGGGGTCGGCATTCCGGCCAGCGCATAAAGGAGCACTGCGATTAAAAATGCAGCGCTGCGCATGTTGGCCAGCGGCATAGCGGCCATCTTGCGCGAGCAATTCATTATAAACATGCCGCGTTTCTGCGTATCGGTAATCGTCATCACCCCGAATTTCTAGCAGAAAAAAAAGCCTCGCAAAAGCGAAGCTTTCTTAATCCTATGCCGCGGCGCGGGCGCTTAACGGAAAATATTAAATGTGCGCGAAGGGGTGGCTGTTTTCTTACCGTTGTCTTCCAGATATTTTGCATTGGTCAGATCTTTGGCTTTACCTTGGCCGGAAGCAGAACTGGAGGCCGTCTGTTGCTCTTCCGTGGCCAATTCTGTTTCTCTTCTTTTGGTTGCGGCTTCATCCGCGGCGGCGCGCTCCGCATTCCACTTCTTCTTCATCTGTTCTATGGTTTGCGCATTGCGCGCGGCTCTGGCCTGCGCTCCCTCAATATTGGCTTGTTGGATGCGGTCCAATTCACTATCGCGATCAATAACTGTGCTGGGTCCTGCCCTGCGTCTTTGCTCGCGGCCGGCATTGTTATAAAGCGTGCGCTTTTTACCACCGCTCGTAAAACGTCTTTTTCTCAGATCACCCGGCTCGGGGGTCAGGTATAATTTCTTACTGCCGCCTTCCGCATTGGAAGACGCAGATGTCCCTTGATCTCTTTTCACAAAGATATCCTGCGCGGCGCTCGTCCCGGGGAGGATAAAAACGCCGCCTATAGCCAATAAAGCCATCAAATATAAAAATGAAAATACCCGCATATTCGACCTTGTCATTAATTAAACTGTTAATGCTAGTGTAGCAGAAAATCACTCAAAACCTCAAATATGTAAGCATTTTCCGCTTTTTTTTCTTCTAATAACAAATATTAAGGCTTTTTTAATATTTCCAAGCCTATATTGAATTCACTTTCCGTAAAAATACACAAAGAGCCACCAAAATAAACTGGCCGGCGGAAAGAAAACAAAAGTAAGAGAGAACGAAACTTAGGAGTGGTGTTATGCAAGTAAATGTAAAAGAATTTTTAAAAGACTCAGGTATTACGGAGGCCTTTTATCCGGGCAAGCGCTTGGTCAAAGCCTGCCGCCAACCCGGTGAATTCAAAAGCCATTGTGTGGTTTTTGACTGGCGCGATCCGGCCAAAATCGTGGTTGAGGTAAAACCCGGCTTGAGCGGCAAAACGCTCGCCGTCGAACGTATTAAAGAATATCCGGTCTCCTTCCAGAGTCCGACCTTCGTAGAGATCGAAGTCGTCAATGATAATGAAGACGAGGACGAAGAAGGCAAAGGCAAATCCTCAAGCTCCGGCGGTGGAAAAGGCCAGAAGAAAAAGACGCTATCCGATATGAACGGCATCATGGCTCAGGCCTTCGCCAATATCAGTGAAGGTAAAGTACCCGATCTTGGCAACGTGAAGAAAATGGTCGTTATGGGTATGGAAATCGCCAAAGAAGCAATGGGCGCTGTAATGGGTAAATTCACCCAGCAAATAGAACATGCCCGCATCGCGACAACCGATCTACTTGCCGAAGCCGGCGCAAAGATTACACGTTACACACCGCCATCCTTTATGGCGCCGAAAGGGAACGAAGATGCGACCTATAAATATGATCGCAATAAGAACGAGAATATCGGAATGCGGGGGCCATCCATTGGCTAGCGTACTTCCTAACAGACTTTCATAAGACGACTCTCCAATCAGATTGTGAACAATGCGGCCCGCCCCTCAAAAGGCGGGCCTTTTTTTATTGGGAAACGGTTTGGCGGGTGGTAAAATCTTCGCAGGGACATTAATTTACAGGAACATTATGAGCGTCAAAAACATTCTCTCTTTTCTCGGCACCTTGCTAATCCTCGCCCTTGTGGTCATGGGCATTGTCAAAGTCTGGATACCCGATGCCATCCCCGATGAGACCTTTGTCAAAATGGTCATCACATTCGGCATTTTGGCGCTCGGCTTTATGGCGGTAAACTTCCTACGCCGCGGCCGCAAATAAAGGCGCAGGCGTGCTACTTTTCAAGCGGCTGCTGTCTTCATAAATTTTGGCAAATTTCGTATATAGAGCGTGCTTGCTACTCTTTTTCAGCATATCCAGTGAATCACGTTTCTTGAAGCAACCGACTTTTTGCAGGATTTCTTTTTCCTGCAAATCAATATCCCCGTCACACCAAACCAGCGTTCTGGCCACCGCGCAAAAATCGCCCTTATGCGTATCCGTCATGATTTCGCTATATAATTCTTCGACATCCTGCGGCTCGCGCATATCATCGCGCAGCGTTTTGACCTGATCGCGCGAAAATGGCACCGTTTCGATATGATGGGTCAGAATTTTCTGCTCTTCCAAAGACAGCTTACCATCTGCCAGCGCAAACGCGAACACCGCGCGCCACATGGCAAATTCATCATCGGATATACGTTTTTTCTCAATAGGCATCGGTCGGCTTTCTTTTTCTGTTATAGAAAAACAAACCCGCTACCCATTCCTATAGTTCCCTTATAAGGACCTATAGGCGATCCAGATAATTACCGATAATGTCCACAATCCGGTCGATATGGCTCTCGTTCAGGATCAGCGGCGGCGAGAGGGCAACGCAGCCCGAGGCGCCAGGGCGCATAGTCAGGCCCTCTTCCCACATATCATTGAACATTTTCGCGCCCAAATCCTCGCCGTCCTTACCGGGATGCAGCTCTATACCGCCGATAATTCCGAAGTTACGGATATCTTTCACATGTGGTTTGTCAATCAGGCTGTGCAGCGCCTCTTCCCATTTCGGCATCATGGCACGGGCATTTTCGAAAATTTTCTTCTCCTGATATTCATCCATCGTCGCCAACGCGGCGGCGGCGGCCACCGGATGACCGGAATAGGTATAGCCGTGATACAGCTCGATCGTTTCCTCCGGCCCTTGCATCAAGCCATCATAGACTTTCTTGGACGTAAACGTCGCCGCCATGGGCATCGCACCATTAGTAAGCGCTTTAGCGGAGGTAATCATATCCGGCGCAATGCCGAAATACTCCGATGCCGAAGCGCAACCCAAACGGCCAAACCCTGTCACCACCTCGTCAAAAATCAGCAATACGCCGTATTTCTCGGTAATCTCGCGCAGGCGCTCCAGATATCCCTTCGGCGGCGGCAATACACCGGTTGAACACGCCACAGGCTCGACAATCAGCGCGGCCACATTGGACGGATCATGCATTTTGATGATGTCTTCCAACTCATCGGCCATCTCTGCGCCCTTCTCGGGCTGGCCTTTTGTCACGCCATCGCGCTCGAAATTATAGGTCGTCTTCATGTGATCGACATTGGGCAGTAACTGGCCGAACGCCGCGCGGTTATAAGGAATACCGCCCACAGAAATTCCGCCGAACCCAACGCCGTGATAGGCGCGCTCACGGCCAATCAAAAGACGGCGTGTGCCTTCTCCCCTTGCGCGGTGATAGGCCAGCGCGATTTTAAACGCACTATCCACGGCCTCCGAGCCGGAATTGCTAAAAAATACATTACTGATATGGTCTGGCATCATGCCGACAACGCGAGACGCGGCGCGGAACGCCGCCGGATGGCCAAAACGGAAAGACGGAGCGAAATCCATCGTGTTCATCTGTTCAATCACGGCCTCTTTTATCCGTTCAACACCGTGACCCGCGTTCACGCACCAAAGTCCCGCGGCGCCGTCCATAATCTCACGCCCGCTCTGGTCGTAATAATACATGCCTTCCGCACGCACCAACATCTTCGGGTCTTTCTTCCATCCACGCTGGTTGGTAAACGGCATCCAGAATTCTTCCAGTGAATTGGGCTGGGCTGCGAAATCATACATAGGTTTGTCCTCTTCTAACGTGGTAAAGCTACGCGCGCTTTGGTTCGCTGGTTTATTCATCGTGCTCTCTCCTGTTTTGGTAATGTGATTCTTATTTTTTATCGCCATACTATACGCCCGCATATTCGCCTTTGCACCCCACATAAAAGACGCAGCGCAGCAAACCCGCATATTTAATAGGATCGCTATGTGGATAATTCATCAAGCCACAAAATTACACGCCCGCCTCTGTTCAGGGCGCATTTTTTGCGCTATCTTTTCGCCATGACAACAAACGGCTCAAAACATAACGGCTCCGGACTCAACGGCTCAGGCGGAAACGGCGCTGGCGGCGGCGATGATGACGATAAAGACAAGAATAAGATCGTCCACTTCCCCTCTCTGGCCGAACGCGACCGCATCCGCAAGGAAAAGATCGCCAAGGAAGAAGCCTGGCAGGCCGAATATAAAGCCAAACAAAAAGTCCTGAAAAGCGCGAGCAACCCGCCTTTCCTGAACCTGCCAAATATTCCTATGTTCGTGCGCATTTTGCTACCGACCTTTGTGATTATCCACGCATTGCAAGCCCTCCTGCTTACGGACCCGCAGCGCATGGAGCTGTTCCTCAATTTCGGCTTCGTGCCTGCCTTTTATACAGGGGAATTCCGCTGGACCGCGCTGTTCGGCCCGATTACCCATTTATATCTGCATGGCGATTGGATGCATCTGGCCTTTAATACCATCATGATGACGGCCATGGGCGCGTTTTTCGCCCGCGAACTCGGCAACAAAATGGCGTGGATGTTTTTCTTTGCCTGCGGCCTTGGCGGCGCGCTCATGCATTTTGCCTTTAATATCGGCGCTCACAGCCCCCTAATCGGTGCATCAGGCGCCATCAGCGGCTTTTTCGCCGTATTTTTGGTGACAATGTATAAACGCGGCGGCTTCCATCAATTCAAACTGGTGCGCGATTACGGCCTTATGGTGGTGATCGGTTTCTGGCTGGCGCTCATGTTCCTGATCGCGATCATTATGGGCGGTCAATCATGGGAAGCCCATATGGGCGGCTTTATTGTCGGCCTTTTCATGCTGACATGGCTTGTCCGTAAAGACTTGAAATTCTGGCGACTATAAACAAAATTAAGAAACTTTGGGCGCTTCCAGAACGGGCTTAGGCTCGGGCGCTACGCCGCTATCACCCTCTTCATGCATCAATAAGACTGCATCATCATTCACAAACGGGAAATCCCAGCGGATGGTATTAAACCGCCCCCCCGGCTCGGCATAAGCGCTCCAGCTTTCAAAAACATGCCCCGTCTCATGACAAACCCAGCATTTCTCGGGCGGCGCATCGGCGGCGCGCTGCAGATAGTCCTGCACGGCGCCGGCATCTTTATTGGTCTTTTCCTCCAGCAAGGCATAAAGCCTGAACAGCTTTTTACTCGGACGAATGGCTTCCGCGTTCTTCAGATAATTCCGCGCCTCGCCCCACAAACCGCTTTCCATCGCGGCCTTGGCCACGGCCAATTGCCCTTGCGAGGACGCTGTATTCAGCGAGAGCAATCGCTCGAACCATTTCAATTGCGCCAGCGATTTTTCTTCACGGCTTTTCGGTATTGCGCTTGCCCATAGCGGCACCAGATCAGGATGCGTATTGACCTTCCACGCTTTTTCAATCAGCGAGATAGCCTTGCGGCGCTTGCCATGCTGCAAATAATATCGCGCCAAACGAATAACGGTCGGAATAAAAACGGGGTCGTAACTATACGCCTTCTCCAGCTTCAACCGCGCCGCATGCACATTCCCTTCGCCAATATCGGTATCGGCCTTATACAGCAGCATCGCAATGCGGTCGCTCTGCGCTTTATCCTTGGCAATCGCCTTGCATTTTTCGGCGCGGTAGAGCGTTTTTAGGGCGCTGTCCAGCTCCCGCAATTTAATCTCCAGATCATACGTGATCTTCAAAATCCATGGCTGCTTGGGGTGCAATTTTAAAGCTTCGCGCGCAATCGTCACGGCAGACTCATAATCTTTCCGATCCAGCGCCGCCTGCAACAAACCGCGCATACCAAGGAAAGACGCGTCCTTATTCTCCAACAGCTGCATGAAGTTATCATTGGCCTCATCCTCGCGGCCATCAAGCCTTGCGGCCTGCGCCTTCAGCAATAACGAAAGCCCGTTTTCCTCGGGCAAAAGTTTTTGCGCGCGAAATGCCTGATAGACCGCCGCCTTCGTATCGCCCGCCGCAACAGCCGTTAAACCCAGCGTAAGCGCCCGCAGCCCCTTATCCTTATTGCGCTGCTCTTTATAGCGCGCCAGCGTTTTGGGGAAATCGGCCGTGCCTTTAATAATGCGAAACAGCACCAGCGCCAGCAACATAATCCCCAGCGCAATCAGCAAAAATAAACCCAGATGAATATTTACGGCAATATCGGAGCCCGCCGAATCGGTCCACGCAAAGCGCACCGCGCCTTCAAGATCGGCCACCCACACCGCAATCGCCGCAACGGCGGCGACTTTGAGTAAAAAGAACAAGGCGCGGATCATGGGTAATAAACTCCTGTTTTCGGATTATCCGAAGGCTCGAAGTAGTCTAGCGCGTTTTACGGCGCTTTTAAACCTTTAGGTGCCGCCATCGGCGTTGCATCGAACATGGACTGCGACGGCAAATAGATTTTCAAGCCCGATTTCGGGTCTTCAATCATACGGCCTTGCGGGCGCAACGTCTCTGCCACGCCACTCACAGCCTTGTCCAGATTTGCGCTGTCGGGAACGCGCATGTCGATATTATAGCCTAAAATATTGCTAACATCCTGCGCAGCGCTGGTGGCTTTTGCTTCCTCCAGCCATGGCGCAAGTGTTTCGGCTTCGGGGCCTTCCAAAGCCTCGGCCTCTGCTATCGCGGCGTCCAGCTCCCCTGCATCCAGTAGGCTCTGCACTTTGGCGAGCGAGCTTTGCGTCTGCGTGCCCGTTACCATTTCACCGTCTTTTTCAACGCTGAACAGTTCGTTCATGCGGGCGGTGGCTTTGTCTTTAAAATCAACATCCTCACCTTTCAATGAGGACACAACGGCTTCCCCTGCCAAACCGCGGAATTCGTTCGACAGGCCTTCGACTGATAAAACACCGTTTTGCGCACGCGGTGCCAATTTATCTAAAGCCGCGCTCAGCTCGTTATTATCCGCGCCGACAAAATTTTTCATCAGGGCAAGATCATCTTCAAACGCCGCGCCATCACGGTTCAGCGCGCCGCGGAATTGTTCCATAGTGAGCAACAACGCCGCCGCTTTCAAATCTTCGCGCGGCAAACCTTCGAAGGTCTGCCCCATCGCGGACTTTTGCTGTCGCATTTGATCCAGATACCCGTTCAACATGTCCGGGCTTCCGGTAAAATCATTCATACCGGCCAGCAATTCGCTTACCGTGCCATCAACGGCTTCCTGACCGGGGATCGAATTTTGCATGGATTTCAGTTTGTCCATGAAATATGCCATATTCGGGTCTGCTGCTATCTCCTCCATATGCGCTTCCAATCGCGCTATACGCTCCTCTAGGTTACCGGCTTCCGCGCCCAAAACATCGCCCGATATTTCTTCTGCGCGTTTAATCGCGGCGCCTACTGTTTCCTTGGCGGCCACTGCCTGTTCTTTCAATTCGGTGGCTTGTTGTGTGTATTCACCAAGCTGGTCTTTCCACTCCTGCGGAATTAATCCGCCCATGAAAGATCCGCCCTCGCGCATATCCTCAACCTGCCCTTCCAGCTCACTGATCTGCGCGTTATTGCTATCCAGCTTCTCGTCCACTTCTTTAGCCTTCGGCCATAACAGCAGGGTAACGGCCCCGATCATCAGCAAAACAATAACTACACTGATCATGGCACTTTTGGTAATGGCGCTTTGTTCCACTTTGGCTAACCTTTCTTCCAAATTATCTATCGCGGCTGGGGTGGGGGCGGGTTGCTCTTTGCTAATCTCGGGACGCGGCGCAATGCCCTGCGGCACCGCTGATTCATCGGGCTGCGAAGCCTTGGCATCCGGTGCGGCCTTTTCCAGCTGAACAGGCTCGTCTTCAGACGATGCAGTTTTCGCGGCAGTCGTAGCTTTAGCAGCGCTCGATACCGCGGCACCTTTCGTGCCGGATTCTGCAACCAAATCACCCAGCATTATATCATTTTCATCCGCGGTCTTCATAATCTCGTCAACGCGCGCGGCGGGAATGGAATCACGTTTTTTCCATCCCTGAATGGTCGTGACAGGAATACCTGTTTTTGTGGACATCGGGCGGATACCGCCAAAACGCTCGATCACATCTTCGGCGTTTTTAAAAGACTTCTTATTCTTGCTGCTCATCTAAAAAACCTTTTTATATTGTACTTGTTACGTGAGACTATTTTTTAGCGCCCATCGCTTTTAAGGATAAAGCCCGCATGGCATCGCCATCAGGACGTTCCGCCAGCTGAACATCCGCCCACCGCAAAACACGTACACACTCTACCACAGGGCGGCTGATACACAAGGCTTTTGTTACGCCGAGCGCCCCCTCCAGCCCGTACGCCTTCACCCCTTCCGCAAAGATACGGGCGCTGCGCTGGGAATAAAAACTCACCGCGGCAACAGCGCGCGCTTCAATAAGCGTACGCAGTTTGTCATCGAAAATATCACGCGGCGCCGCGCGGTACACGATACGGCTTTCGCAGGAAAACCCAGCCTTTTTCAGCGGTGGCTCCAAATCAACAGAAATATCTTCCCCGCGCAGATACAAAATCCGCGCGCCCAGCTTTGCCTGCCCCTGAACGAGCGCCAACATTTCTTTGGCGGTACCGTTTGCATGACGCACGCGCTTGAACCCCGCATCTTTGGCGGCCTGCGCGCTTTGTGCCCCCACACAATAGAGTGGCTTGTCCTTAAGCTTCTCCGCGCCTCGAACACGGTTTACCGCTTGCGCGCTGGTGATAATCAGGACATCCACCTGATCGGCATTTGGCATATCGAACGCTACGTCCTCATACGCCAGAACGGGCGCGATATGCGCCCTCACACCCCGCGCTTCGAAGAATTCGGCATCATCGCCGGCGCGGAGCGCAGGGCGTATGATCAGTAAAACTTTATCCGAAGCGCTCATATAATTTTATCCCAATATTTCTGCCAGAACAGCCTCCGGCGTTTTATCTTTTAATTCCGCGCCCAACTTCGCCCCAAGCGCGACCGCCTCCTCAAGGCAACTAACAGACGCGCGCCCCTCTACAGTAAATAAATGCTGCCCGTCCAGCGAACAGAGCGCACCACGCAAATGCATTTCCCCGCCCTCAAGTTCCGCATAGGCACCAATTGGCGTGTGACAAGACCCGACCAGCGTGCGCAAAACCTCGCGCTCGGCCGAAACGCAAAACATTGTTTTATCGCATGATATTTGGCCAATAAAGGCCATTTCTTTTTCCTGATCCTTTCGCACCTCGATACCCACCGCCCCTTGCGCGCAGGCGGGCAACATATCTTCAACGGGAACAATCGCCGTAATCTCGCCCGCAATATCCAGACGGTTCAATCCGGCCACGGCCAACAAGGTCACATCAACTTGCCTGTTTTTCAATTTCTGCAACCGCGTTTGCACATTGCCGCGAAATGGTTCGACCTTAAGATCAGGGCGTTTAGATAGCAAGAATGCCGCGCGGCGAACACTAGCCGTCCCCACCTTACAACCCTTTGGAATATCGTCAATATTTCGGATATTTTCGGCCACACCTGCACCAATTAACGCGTCTCTGGCATCCTCGCGCGGCATCATCCACGGGATCGTCAAATCGTCATGCAGAAAGCTCTCCATATCCTTCATGGAATGGACAGCGATATCAATATCCCCGCGCAGCATTGCGGCCTCTATCTCCTTCGCAAACTGCGCCTTGCCGCCATTATCCGCCGATAGGGGCACTTCACCGTCTGATGGTTTCCAATCACCCGATGTCTTGATAATCTGAACAGAAACCTCTAACGCAGGCATAACCGCGCGCAACGCTTCACAAACCATATCAGTCTGTTTCAGCGCCAGCGGAGATCCGCGGGTTCCGATTTTAATTTTTCTCAAAGGATTTGTTTGCATTTGACAGGCTCGCTCAATTGCTGTTTCGTCTTTTTCATGAATGACACTATCCACATTTTGGGCATTGAGACAAGCTGTGATGAAACATCGGCGGCGATCGTCACGGGCGATGGAGAAATTCTATCCAATCTCGTCCTGAGCCAACTGGAAGAACACAGGGCTTTTGGGGGCGTTGTACCCGAAATCGCAGCGCGTGCGCATCTGGGTCATCTCGACACCCTCATCAAAGGCGCCCTACATGACAGCGGGCTTAAATTTTCCGACCTCACGGCGGTCGCCGCAACATCCGGCCCTGGCCTGATCGGTGGGGTCATGGTCGGCATGGTGGCGGGCAAGGCCATCGCCGCCGCGCAAGACATTCCCTTCCTCGGCATCAATCACCTCGAAGGCCATGCCTTAACCCCGCGCCTGACCGATCCCGATATCCAATTCCCTTATCTGCTTTTGCTCATCTCCGGGGGGCACACCCAGATTTTGGTGGTAGAGGGCGCAGGAAAGTATAAACGCTGGGGCACCACACTGGATGATGCAGCGGGCGAGTGCTTCGATAAATCGGCCAAAATCATGGGCTTGCCTTATCCCGGCGGCCCGCAAGTTCAGAAAATCGCGGCCGAATGCCCTGAGCCCGAAGCCGCCAAGAAACGCTTCCCGCTCCCCAAGCCGTTGAAAGGACGCGAGGGCTGCGATTTCTCCTTTTCCGGCCTAAAAACCGCCGTGCGCAACCATGTCGAACAACTGCCCGCAGGCGATTTAAAACGGGATGACATAACCGATCTGGCCTGTACGTTCCAAAACACAATGGCCGAGGTTTTAAAAGACCGCTGCAACAACGCTATCAAACGTTTCAAAGACACGTACGGCGATAAAGCAGGTACGCTTGTCGTCTCGGGCGGGGTCGCCGCCAATACCGCTATTCGCGCTACCCTCAATGATCTATGCGCCGCGCACAACATACGCTTTTATGCACCGCCGCTTGATCTGTGTCAGGACAACGCGGCCATGATCGCATGGGCGGGCGTGGAACGATTCCGCCTCGGGCTCGTTGATAATCTTGATTTCAAGGCCAGACCGCGATGGCCTCTTAACCCGGACGCCCCGCCGCGGCATGGTGCAGGGGTGAAAGCGTAGCCAAAGAAATGCGCGAATATGCAATAACAATAGTAAGAGGTAGAGCTTGACATTCAACGGACAGAAAATCGGAGTAATCGGCGGCGGCGCATGGGGCACAGCCTTGGCACAGGTTCTGGCAAAGAACGAACGCGACGTTATTCTTTGGGCGCTGGAACAAGAGGTCGTTGATTCGATCAATTCCAGCCATGAAAACGATATGTATCTTCCGGCTGTCTCGCTGCATGAAAATTTAAAAGCCACCAGTGATTTGCATGAAGCCGCCAAGGCCGATGTTCTATTGCTGGTCACCCCTGCACAATATATCCGCAAAACACTTGAATCCATTAAAGGCGAGCTTGGCACAGGCAAACCCATCGTCATTTGCTCCAAAGGCATTGAACTCGATAGCGGCCTTTTGCTTACTCAAGTTGCCGAACAAGTTGTTCCGGATGCCACAATCGCCGTCCTGACAGGCCCCACCTTTGCACGCGAAATCGCCATGGGTCTTCCCGGCGCGGTCACCATTGCCTGCAAGAGCAAAGACAGCGCCACCGAATTACAAGGCATCATCGGCGTGCCGGGCTTCCGCCCCTATGCCACCACTGATGTTATCGGCACACAGCTTGGCGGCGCTATCAAGAACGTGATTGCCATTGCCTGCGGCGTAGTGATGGGGCGTCAACTCGGAGAGAGCGCGCGCGCAGCCCTGCTCACCCGCGGCGTGGCCGAAATTGCCCGCCTCGGCGTGGCGATGGGCGCAAAGCGCGAAACCCTGCTCGGTATGTGCGGCATCGGCGATTTAACGCTGACTTGCGGCTCTATGCAGTCCCGCAATTTCTCGCTGGGCGCCGCTTTGGGTGAGGGCAAATCAGCCAATCAGATTCTGGGCGAGCGCAAGGCCGTCACCGAAGGTGTCCACACCGTTAAATCCACGCTTTCACTGGCAAAAAAGCACGCCGTTGATATGCCGATCACCGAAACCGTCAATCACCTGATCGAGGGAGATTACAGCGTGGATGACGCCATCGAACAGATGCTGAACCGTCCGTTCAGCTACGAAATCACCGAAAAATCATAAGAATAACAGGAGCGCATATTGCAGTACTGGCTAATCAAATCCGAACCGTTCAAATGGAGCTGGGATCAGCAAAAGGAGAAGGGCGTGGAGCACTGGGACGGCGTGCGCAATTATCAGGCCTCGAACAACATGAAAGCCATGAAAATTGGTGATAAGGCCTTTTTCTATCACTCCAATAAGGGGCTTGAGATTGTTGGCATTGTCGAAGTCGTCAAAGAATACTACCCCGACCACACAGACCCCAAAGGCCGTTTCGGCATGGTGGATTTCAAGGCGCTGGAAGATATGCCAAAGCCTGTCACCCTGAAAGAAATCAAGGACACGCCGGAATTTGCCGACATGGCGCTGGTTAAACAATCCCGCCTCTCCGTCTGCCCCGTAAAAAAGGACGAATGGGACTTGATTTGCAAGATGGGCGGACTTAAATAGTACCGCGTACATTCGGTAAAGCTTATATGCTATCCCGCATTCAATCTTAAAATTAAGAGACTAACCGCCATGATCCCTCAGGCAGAAAATATTTCCCTGCGCGATGCCATGCTCGCGCTCGGCGTTGTCGCCCTTTGGGGGCTGCATATCGTGATCATCCGCATCGGCGCCACCGAAATACCGCCGTTCCTGCTGCTTACACTGCGCTTTTCCATTCTGGCGGCTATCGGCATTTTCTTCCTGCGCAAACTGTCAGCTGATAAAATCAAGGCTATCTTTGTCTATACGATTTTCTACATGGTGCTACATCTCGGCACTATATTCCTCGGCCTGAAATACACCCCCTCCAGCATTGGCGGGCTTATCCTGCAAACGCAAGTCCCCTTCGCTATTTTGCTGGGGTGGTTTTTCTTCGGGGAGCGTTTCGGGGTAAAAACCTTCGCAGGCCTCCTGATGGCTTTTATCGGGGTAATGATTATTATCTACCAACCCGCAGGCAGCACCGCGGCGCAGAACTTCTCGTATTTTGGCGCATTCACCATTCTGGCCTCGGCCTTTTTCTGGGCGGTCGGATCGCTGCGTATGCGCTTCATCCAAGATGTCGGCTTTGTCGATATGACGCTCTATAGCCATTTAATCGCCCTGCCCTTTGCGCTGCTGCTCACACTGGTTTTTGAATCAGATCATATCGAAGCGATTAAAGCCGCCAATCCGTATACCTTAGGCGGTGTACTGGCCTATCAGGTCATCCTGATGTCGCTCTGCCTGTTTTTGTGGAAAGGTCTGATGGTGCGTAACAAGGCCTATCAGGTTACATCGTTTTCCTTGCTGCAACCGATTTTCGCGGTGGGATTTGCCATACTACTGCTCGGTGAGGGAATGGATGCCAAAACCATCATCGGCGGTGCGGTCGCGCTCTGCGGCGTGGGTGTGGTCACCTTCCGCAAAATGCAAAAATCAGAAAAATCCCCCGCCCGCCAAGGGGAGCTATAATGCTGGCCCGCCGCGATTTTCTGCTCGGCCTTGGCGTCATCATCGTCTGGGCGCTCAATGCCGTTATCATAAAATTCATCACCAACGAGGTCGAACCCTTCACCGGCCTTTGCCTCCGTCTGATCCTTGCCGGCATTATCTTCGCGCCATTTCTGCGCCCGCTACCACGCGATAAATTCTTTATGCTGATGCAAATCACCGCCCTGATCTGCGTGCTACATTGGGCCTCGCTTATCTGGTCAATTGATAAACTAGATGCCTCTATGGCCGCGATCCTTCTGCAAATGCAAGTGATCTTCACCCTATTCTGGGGCTGGCTGTTTTTCAAAGAGCGCTTTGGATGGCGCACCGGAATCGGCATTATTATCGGCATTCTTGGCGTCATCATACTGGTCGGCCTGCCCGAGCACCCGCCCTCCATCACTGGCGTACTTGGCCTGATCTTCAGCGTCATAACATTAAGCCTCGGCTACGCCCGCATGAAGGGGCTGGAGGGCGTCACGCCACTAAATTACATCGCCCAAACTCATATTTTCGCACTGCCGCCCATGCTCCTCCTCG
>CAXBAL010000021.1:0-14635 GCA_963973475.1 uncultured Micavibrio sp. | reverse complement strand
CACCGAGGTCGGCCAGCACCAGATGTGGGCGGCGCAGTTTATGCCGTTCAATGAGCCGAACCGCTGGATGACTTCGGGCGGTCTAGGGACTATGGGCTACGGCCTTCCCGCGGCTATCGGAACGCAGGTTGCGCATCCTGATGGTTTGGTAATTGATATTGCGGGCGAGGCTTCTATCTTGATGAATATTCAGGAAATGAGCACCGCCGTGCAGTATAAGCTGCCCGTGAAAATCTTTATTCTTAACAATCAATGGATGGGCATGGTACGCCAGTGGCAGGAATTGCTGCATGGTGAGCGCTATTCCAATTCCTATACCGAGAGCCTGCCTGATTTTGTGAAACTGGCCGAAGCCTATGGCGGCGTTGGTTTGCGCGCGGAAAATCCGGATCAACTGGACGGCGTTATCGAAGAAATGATGGCCGTCACTGACCGCCCGACCATTGTCGATGTCATGGTGGATCAGAAGGAAAACTGTTTCCCGATGATCCCGAGCGGAAAGGCGCATAACGAGATGATCCTCTCACCGGACGCCGCGATGTTTGATAAGACGCTGGTTTAGGCTTTTGCTCTAATCAAAATTAATAACAGGCAAGCTATTGTCTGTTTCAGGCACGTTAAGTTCTTGGCCGCCCTTAATGCAATGTTCCACCACTGCGCCGTTTTCGATGTCTTCGTGGCAGTTGAATAATGGCTCGCTGAAATTATAAGTAGCGGTGACGTAGGATAGATAGGCCGCCAACATGACCCCGCCCTGTTTTCGGCTGATATGGCCTTTTTGGGCCGCCATCAGACCTGTGACGCCCGCCGCCGCGCCGACAAAGGTGCCCCAGTTTATTTTGCCTTCAAGCGTGTTCAGGTTGAGTTGGTCAGGCACCTCGATGTTTTTCATATACTCGGCCATCTCTATCCCCATATAATCCAGCCCTGAAATCGCGCCGATGGCGCCGCCGACCAGTAAGGTGTTGGTGATGTTGCACCCTAGTACGTTCCCGAGCGCGAAGCTGGTGTCTTTCTTCATCGCAGCGCGAATGGTGAGGTAAGCTTCAGATAGCGCCGTGCCCGCTGCCACAATGACAACGCCCATAAAGGTGTGATTTAAATTTGTGGCATCGGACAAATCGAGCGCGTTTTTGACGACATAATGGGAAATACCGATCAGCGCGCCGAGCGAGAGTGCGGCCTTGGTGCCGTCCAGTGCTTTATCTGTCAGTGATTTTTTCTCACCGTGATGCGCGTGGTCATGATCGTGCCTGTGATCGTGCCCGTGATCGTGCCTGTGATCGTGGCTGTGGTCATGCCCGCAACCCGCGCCGTGCTCATGGTCGTGCACGCATTCCTCGCCGCCCTGTGTGCGTTTATAAAGATAATACCCGCCATAGCCCAGCATTGCTGCGCTTAAGCCTGGCCAAAGGCTCCCGCTTGCGAGTTGGGTGGCAAAAGCCCCAGCGCCGCCCGCCATGACAAAGGTATTGAATTTCCAGCCAAGCGTGCCGCCCCTTTTATCCCCAATCCCGGCAATCGCCGCCGCAGCGCCCAGAATGCCTAGCGTATGCACGATAGAGCCGCCGACGATGTTGGATAGCGCCAGATCGGTGTTACCGCCCATGACGGCTTGGGCGCTGACGATGGCTTCACTGGCGCTGTGGACGAGGCCGGACAGCACGCCAAGCGTCATGGCCGTCATGCCCGCGGATTTTCCGAATTTACTAATATCATTCAGCGCGTATTCCGAGCTTTGATGCATGAGATACAGGCCGAGGCCGAGTGCCGCAGCACTGGGTAGGGCGAGGGCTGGGGAGACAAGGGCGCTGGAGGCAGCCAGTGCAAAAGAGCCGCCGATGATCAGGGGCTTTTTAAATTTGCCGAGTGCATGTCCGACTTTGTTGTTGAACAAAAAAGCGAGCTTGCCGGGTTTGTTTTCGTTGTCATTAGACGGGGCATGATCATGTTGGTGGTCATGGCTGTGGTCGTCATCGTGGTGATCGTGTCCGCAATCCGTACCATGCTCATGATCTTTATGCGCGTGGTTGTCATTGCTCTCATGGCTATGATCGTGCCCGCAGCCGTCATGCTCGTGATGTTTATGGTCATGTGCCATAGTAATGCCTGTCCGTATAGTGTTATAAAGTAACACTTTATAGTTATGTTTTTATGACATTACAACAATAATTTCGGCTTTGCAAAACTCTCTTGCACGGGCTATAAACAAAACATGACAAATACAGCCGCATCCAAATCAAAAAGTAAATCCGTATACGCCTCAGGCCCCAAGCAGAGCGCGATTGAATCCCATACTTTCGCCGTCTTGGTGGATAATGAACCGGGCGTTTTGGCCAAGGTGATCGGCCTGTTTTCGGGGCGCGGTTATAATATTGACAGCTTGACCGTGGCCGAAACAGACCATGATGCCAGCCTGTCACGCATCACGATTGTTTGTTCGGGTACGCCGCAGGTGATTGAACAAATCCGCACTCAGCTGGAAAAACAAGTGCCTGTGCGCCATGTGAGCGATCTGACGATTTCCGGCCCGTTTGTTGACCGCGAACTGGCTTTGGTAAAAGTAGTAGCCACAGGCGATAAGCGCATCGAAGCCTTGCGCATTGCCGATATTTTCCGCGCCCGCGTGGTGGATTCAACGCTCAATTCTTTCGTGTTCGAAGTCACAGGAGATATGGGCAAGGTTGAGGCGTTCCTGGAGTTGATGCGCCCGCTGGGTATGGTGGATGTGAGCCGCACAGGCGTAGCCGCAATCTCGCGTGGTCAAGATACAATTGCCGCTAAATAATACATAATGAGAAAAATTAAGGGAGAAGTAATATTTTCAATAGCACACAAAAGACCATGAAATTTTTATACCTAATGGGACTCTGCCTTGCTATGGCAGGTTTATCAAGCTGCGTTGACCGCGAAGAAATAAATGCCACGCTAGCGAATTCTTGCCAGACAGGTGTTGCATCTCTGTTGGGTGAATATGTCAGCATTAAAACGGTTAAAGACACCGGTTTTTCGACCGTAGCAGATAAAAGAGATGGGGATACAAAAATCACTCTTAAGGCGATTGTTGATGACAACAATCTGGATGTAGAGCGTAGTTATTCCTGTAATTTCTTCGTTAAGACCGGGTTTTTGAACAATAGCTTTAGTGCCAATATTTCCCAGATTGATATGGGCGATGGAGACGTATATGGGCGCAAGGAGGGTGAAATCCGTGGTGGGATGAACAAATGGATGGACATCACGAAAGAAGCCGAGTCTGCCCTTTAATTTAAACCCGGGTAATATTGTATCTTTTTTGGCGGTATTGCCCGCTTTGGTATTGCTTTCATAGCGTATCTTCTGTTTTATGAAGACCTAATATCAAAAAACAAAAGGATTATAAAATATGGCCCAGACTAACAAAGAGTCAAATGTAGCCCATATCAACCAAACAAAAGGCAATGAGGGTTCTATGCGAGTGTATTACGATAATGATTGCGATATTGCACTGATCAAAAATAAGAAAGTGGCAATTGTCGGTTATGGTTCCCAAGGTAATGCCCACGCGAACAATCTGAATGACAGCGGCGTCAAGGATGTCCGTGTTGCACTGCGTGAAGATTCCTCTTCCCGTAAGAAAGCCGAGACAGCCGGACTGAAATGCATGACCGTTGCAGAGGCCGCGGCATGGGCCGATGTTTTAATGATCCTTACCCCTGATGAGCTACAGGCCGATATTTACCGCGATGAAATTGCCCCGAACTTGAAAAAAGGCTCCGCCGTTGCGTTTGCCCATGGCTTGAACATACATTTCGGGCTGATCGAAGTGCCTAAGGACAATGATGTCATCATGATCGCGCCAAAGGGCCCCGGCCACACTGTGCGCGGCGAATACACCAAAGGCGGCGGCGTGCCGTGTTTGATCGCTGTTGATCAGGATGCATCCGGTAAAGCCAAAGACATTGCTTTGTCCTACGCCTCTGCCGTTGGTGGTGGTCGCTCCGGTATTATCGAGACCAATTTCCGCGAAGAATGCGAAACCGATCTATTCGGCGAACAGGCCGTGCTTTGCGGCGGTATTACTGCTCTGATCAAGGCAGGGTTCGAAACACTGGTTGAAGCCGGATATGCGCCCGAGATGGCCTATTTCGAATGCTTGCATGAAACGAAGTTGATTGTTGACCTGCTGTATGAAGGCGGCATTGCCAATATGCGCTATTCGATCTCGAATACTGCAGAATATGGCGATCTGACCCGTGGCCCGCGCGTTGTGACCGCCGAAACGAAAGCCGAGATGAAAAAAATTCTGACTGAAATTCAAACAGGCCAGTTCGTGAAAGAATTCGTCACAGAAAACAAAACCGGCATGCCGACCATGAAGGCAATCCGCCGCATCGAGGGCGAGCATCAGATCGAAGAAGTCGGCGAGCGTCTGCGTTCCATGATGCCATGGATCAAGAAAAACCAGCTGGTTGATAAAACGAAGAACTAAGATATTTATTATGGGAGAATACGAAAAAAAACATCACAAAATTATTTGCGAAACATTTCGTTATGTAAGTTTTTTTGCGGTGTGTATTACTTTAATATTGTTTGTAGTAAATCTTTGGTTCGAGAGCATACCCAAAGATTTGTTTTCAAAGGCGTTTATTACAACTTTGGCAATATTGCTTGGCAGCGGAGTAGTCAAAATAATATTCGCCCCCAATAAGACCAAGAATTAAGATATTTGCGTTATACGAAAAAAAGGCCGCTTTGATAGCGGCTTTTTTATGCAGGAATTTAATATGTATTTGAGGCATTGAAATCCCTTCGCGGCAGGCGCATATTAGAGCCATGTCATCTAATATTCCAACAAGCACAACCGCGCATATCGACCTTCCCCTGAAAGGCATCGTTCTGGCGGTGATTGCGTATTTTTTGCTGGCGGTGATGAATATGCTGGCCAAGGTTTTGGTGGAGGATCATCATATTGTCGAGATTGCGTTTTACCGCAATCTGGTTTCGGTTATCCCGTTTCTGGCCTTTATCCTGCTTACCCGTCAGTATCACTTGTTCAAAACCGATAAGCCGAAGGCTCTGGCGGCGCGTTCTGTCATTGGTACGATTTCGCTGGTGACCACCTTTACGGCCTTTACCCTTTTGCCGATGGCGGAGACCACGGTGCTGCTATTTACCGCGACCTTGATCGTTCCGGCGCTCGCGTTTTTTATCTTGAAAGAAAAAGTCGGGTTGCACCGCTGGAGCGCGATTATTATCGGGTTTCTAGGGGTCATGGCGATTGTCGGGCTTAAGGGCTTTACTGGCAGCTGGCTCGGGATTGGTTTTGCGATTGCGGCGGCGCTTATGCATGCTTCGCTCGGTCTTTTATTACGCTTTATGAAGACGGAAAGCCCCATAACGGTGACCTTTTATTTCGTACTGACCGGCATGGTTCTAACAGGGGTATTTATGCCCTTTGTGGCCACAATGCCTAGCGCGTTTAACCTGTTTTTATTGGTTTGTACGGGAATTGCGGGCGGCTTGGCGCAATTTTGTCTGGCAGGGGCGCTGAAATATGCCCCGATTGCCGTGACAGCGCCGCTGAACTATACCGGCCTGATCTGGGCGACAGGGTTTGATATTATCATCTGGAGCGTCATACCGGGCTGGCCAGTCTATGCCGGGGCGTTTGTTGTGATTAGTGCAAATCTCTATGTGATCTACCGAGAGCATAAGAAAAACATCAAAACCCATATCGAGCCATGAGTACAAAAAAGCCCGATGATAACCTTCCTCTTGCGATGGCGCTGGCGCTGTTAACCGCGTTGTTTATTGCCGCGATGAATTTGTTCGGCAAATTGTTAGGGCAGAGCTTTGACGCGCTGGAGATAACGTTTTTGCGTAATATTGCGGCGTTGGTTCTTTTGGTAATCGTATTGGCGGCATTCCGCAATCTACATTATATGAAAACGCAACGCCCCTTGGCGCAAGCTCTGCGCGCTATCTGCGGTACGCTCGGCATCTTTTTCGGCTTTTGGGCGTGCACATTGATGCCGCTGGCCGATGCGACGGCGTTGATGTTCACCCAGCCGCTCTGGGTGGTGTTGCTCTCTTATCCCTTATTAAAGGAGCGGGTAGGGCCACTACGTATTGCTGCGGTGGTGGTTGGCTTCACGGGCGTTTTAATAATGACAGGGCCATCTGGCGGCGAGCACATGAGCCCGTTTAATATCACCATCGGCTTGCTGGCCGGATTTTTCAGCGCCACTGTGGCGATTTGCCTGCGCTGGCTCGGCAAGACCGAACCGGCCTATACGACCGTATTCTACTTTCTGGCCATCGGCGCAGTGCTGACCTTTATTCCGTTGCCGTTTATGGGCTCGGCTATTCCAAGTCTGGATATATCCTCCGCCGCGCTGCCGCTTATCGCAGGGCTTGGATTTTTCGGCGTGAGCTCGCTTCTGGTGAAAACCTATAGCTACCGCCTCGGCGACGCCGCGTTGGTAACGCCCGTTAGCTACACGATGATTATCTGGGCTGGGTTGTTTGATTATATCTTATGGGGCCGCGTGCCCACATTGGCTGTGCTTGGTGGATCAAGCTTGATTATTGCCAGCAATCTCTTCATTCTCTGGCGTGAGAACAAGAAAAATAAAAGGGTGATAAATGAAGACGTTCTGGCAGGGGAATAATCCCGTTTTAATTGGCGCTGGTTTCGCCGTGATGCAATCCATCATGTTTGCGTTTATGGGCCTTTTTGTGAAGCTGGCCACGGACATTCATCACCCTGTCGAGGCCATGTTCTTCCGAAGCTTTGTCTGCCTAATTCTTTGCACGATTACGTTGCGCGGTATCGGTAAACTTTACATGATTAAAAGCGCGAATTTGCGCAACCAGATGATACGGGGCGTGGTCGGTTCTATTGGCATGGTTTTAACATTTTTTGCCCTGAAAATGCTGCCGTTGTCGGAGATACAAAGCCTGTTATTTGCAGCACCTATCTTTGTAGTTATGTTGTCCTATCCATTGTTGAAAGAGAAGGTCGGGATATACCGCATTGCGGCTGCCATGGCGGGTTTTTGCGGCATTTTATTAATTGTGCAACCCGGTGCAATTTCCAGTTTTGCAGGCGGTATGGTCGGAATTGCGGCGGCTTTCTTCCACGCCCTGATCATGGTGATATTGCGCTGGCTCGGCAAGTCGGAAGAGCCGTTTGTGACGGTCTTTTATTTTAGTTTAATTAGTTCGGTTTTGGTTATCCCCGCCCTGCCGTTTTTCTTTACGATGCCGAGCCTTTATAGCCTGTTTTTGTTGGTCATGATCGGGGTGTGTGCGTTTGCGCTGCAGATATGTTTGACCAAATCCTATATCTATGCGGATGCAACGATCATTGCGCCGATTACGTATTTGAACATGCTGTGGGCGCTATTGCTGGATTTCTTTGTATGGGGGTTTGTGCCGGGCAGCATGGTAATCGCAGGCGCGGCCATTATCATTATCAGTAATTTCGTGATTATTCTGCGTGAAAGCAAAAAGAAGAAACGTCCCGCGCCCGAGATAAGCTCTTAGCAGGGACGGATGTCCTTATTGCATCAGCAAGCCTCTATCCGTATACATGGCAACCGGATTGCCGCGGCCGAAAATCCAATTATCGGTGCGGTCATAATAAATGGTAAACATGCCCGCAGGCGCGGTTGTAGTGACTTGGAAGACGTAATTAATGAAGTCGGTCACGCGGCGTTTGTCTTGTCCGGATAGGCGCATAAAGCCATCACCAACGATCAGAACAGGCATATCGCCGTCAACATCCTGTGATTTGATGATATTATTGTCGTAGAACCCGTCCATGACCCCGCGGATGGAGCCTTCGGCCTCAATCCAGTTTTGCGGGTGCCAGTTTTGGCCGGCATAAAGGCCGCTTTGCCACTGCACATTATGGGGCTGTTTCGGATCTTCCAGAAAGGGTTGGAAGTCCTGATTGTGCCAATGTGAGGGCCACCAGCTCCATACCCATGGTTTTGGCGAAGCTTGCGCGCTCGAAACACTAAAAAGTATAAAAACACTGCATAAAAGAGCTAAAATCCGCATAAATCTGTAATTCCGTCTTGTTGGTCTGTCATTGGGCACGCATTTTCAATGCATTCTTAACTTATCCCATGATATAATAAAAATATGATTAATGCCATTGGAATAGCCTTGTCGGGTCTCAATGCCGCCACGCAGCGTGTGAATGCGGCGGCGTCCAATGTTGCCAATGTTACAACGGCGGGGTCGCTGGAGGCGGGCGGCAAGGCGCCGTATGATGCCCTCACGACCACACAGAGCGCGCAGGAGCAGGGCGGCGTGCGCGGTGCAGTTGTATCGGCAGGGCGGCCCTTCGTGCCATCTTACGCACCGGATTCGCCCTTTGCCAATTCCGAAGGTTTAATCGGCACGCCCAATGTGGATTTAGCAGAAGAAGCCGTTAATCTAAATTTGGCCGAGCTGACGTATAAAGCCAATATCGGCGTGCTGAAAACCGCCGAGGAAATGAGCGACGAGCTGTTGTCTATTTTTGACGACGAAGCCTAACGCGTTTCAAACCCTCTTGCGGGCGCATCCTATTTGCCCGATACTCTTTTCATGAAATTTGTTTATTTTGGTTATGATTTTATGCTGGAATCCGTTCAGCGTCTTTTATCCGAGGGGCATGAGCTGATCGGCGTATTTTCTTTCGAATGCGATAACGTCTTTAATTTTAATGTTAAATCCCGTGAATTGGCCGAGCGCCTCGACATTCCCTTTACCCTTGATAAGCCGCTGCCGATGGATATCACTATTTTTTGTGAGCAGGGTGCGGATGTCTTTTTAAGCGCAGGCTATCCGCACAAAATCCCTCCCATTGACGAGGCGCAGGCTTACGGCATGAATTTTCATCCCTCATATTTACCAATGGGGCGCGGCATTATGCCGACCCCGGCAATATTGCTGAGCCGCCCTGAAGCCAGCGGTGTAACCTTACATAAATTATCAGAAGTTTTTGATGACGGGGATATTTTGCTGCAGCAAAAATTGCCTTTGAGCGCACAGGATGATGTGGAAACATTATCGGCGCGCATCGCCATGGCGGCGCCGGATTTACTCTCAAAAGCCTTCCGTAATTTGCCGGAAATATGGGAGAACGCAACGCCGCAAGATCAATCCAAAGCGTCTACTTTTCCCATGCCGGACGAGGCCATGCGTATGCTGGATTGGGGGCGAAAGGTTGAAGATATAAAGCGCACCGGACGCGCTTTCGGGCGCTTTGGTGCGCTGGCGCGGTTTGATGGACGTTTATGGGCTGTCTATAATTTTAATGGCTGGGTTGAGGCGCATAATTATCGCCCCGGCGATGTCGTTTGTGTGCTGAGCCGTGAAGTAGTTATTGCGGTAAAAGACGGTTTTATCTGTATCAAGGATTTTCAGGAATTGCCGCAGCAATAAACGCAGCAAAATTATTCATTGGGTAAGCTGATTATAAAGCGCGAACCACCCGAATAATTCGTATCCAACCATATCTCGCCCTTATGAAATTGTACAATGCGCTGGCAAATGGACAGGCCAATTCCGGTGCCTTCGTATTTGCCTTCGCCGTGTAATCGCTGAAAGACCTTGAATATTTTTTCGGCATATTCTTTTTCAATTCCAATGCCGTTATCGGTCACGGAAATGTTCCACTCACGCCCCTTTACATCGGCTTGTATAACTATTTGCGGATCAACATCATCCTTACGGTATTTGATGGCATTCTGGATAAGATTTTGGAAAAGCTGCGTCATGAGAGCTGCATTGGCTTTCAAGTTTTCCGGCATGTCGGCCACAAAAATGTTGGCATTATTTTCTTTGATTGGCGCGCTGAGGTTTTCTAAGGCTTCGGAAATGGCATTGTTTAAATTGATGGGATGAAACTCTTCCTGCGCTTTATCGCGGACGCGGGAATAATCCAGCAGGCTGCTGATCATGGCCTGCATGCGCTCGGAACCGCTCACCATTATCTTCATAAATTCCGAGGCTTGGTCATCGAGTTTGTCAGCGTAATCCTCTTTTAAAAATCCGGCACTGAGTGTGATATGGCGCAATGGCGCTTTTAGATCGTGAGAAATAATATAGGCGAAATCCTGTAGTTCCGTATTCGAGCGAACCAGTTCCTTTTCCATTCTTTCGCGTTCGGTAATATCCAGAGCCTGACAAATGAAATATTTTGGGTTTTGAAATTCGTCACGAATTAGGGATAAAGACATCTGCACTGTTATTATCTCACCGCTTTTGGTGATGTATCTTCTGTCAATTGTGTAGCTGGGTATTTGTCCTTTCATTAATTTTTTTAACGAAAGGGAGTCTAAATACAGATCATCGGGATGCGTGATATCTTTTAATTTGATATCTTTAAATTCTTCCACTGTGTAACCGGCGATAGAAGCCATGACTTTATTGTATTCGATAAAGTCGCGGTTCATATCCAATAAGGCCATGCCAATGGGAGCGTATTGCAAAGCGGCGCGGAAACGCTCTTCGCTCTCGGCCAGCTCTTTGGTTCTGGTGCGTACGGTGTTTTGGATGCTGGCCGTTTGTCCGGTCATGCTAAGGAGGAAAACAGAGGCCATAAAGGTGAAAACGAAAGAGGCACCCAAGGCATACCAAATCGCCCAATTTGTGCCGGATACCAAATCACTGTCATTAATATAGAAATCATAGGCCCAGAGGCGCGAGCCGTTCACGTATTCATAGCGAACCGCAAAATTCTGTTTCGTCTTTATTCTTTTATCATCACTAGCATAGAGCAGGTCTTTGTTGCCATTGGTAATATCATATAGCTTTAGCTTGATACCGGTCTCTCCCCAACTGGTCATTGTGTCATCAAACAGGTCTTTATAGGACGTTGCACTGAGAATAAATCCGGTTGTCACTTTGTCTTTTTGTATAGGGAGAAAGGCCAGAAAACCGCTTGCCATATCTATTTTGCGGGCAATCAAATCGAGCGGTCCTGTGAACGTCATTTCTCCGGTCTTATCCGCTTGTATCAGGGCTTCTTTTCTGGCCGGGTGGGTCATTAAATCATATCCGGCTAGCGGCCTGAAATCCTTGCTGTCAGGATAGCGGTATTCCACAACCGCACAAAAAGGGGCGCAGTCATGATCGCTCGGAATTAATTTGTCCCCATCCAGACTTTTTAAAACAATGCCTGATGGCGTCTCGCTTTTATCATTTAACTTTTTGATATAGGCGATGCTGTGATTATACGATTTGATTGATTTATAGCCATTGGATTGGGCATTTTCGAATATAACAGAGGTGGCAAAACGGTTGAATTCTTCATTGCTGACTTCATCGGACGATAAAAAATGTGCCCGCATAGCGTTCATTTTTGAAAAACTGATAAGAATTTTCTCTTCTATCTCCAGACTTATCTGTTTGGTCTGCGCTTCGAAAGTACGGATTTTTTCATCCTGATCAATGTCCCGCATAGCGATAAAACTACCCATGACTAGGCAAAATACCAAAAGCATAGGCACACCAACCGAAAATTTTCGCATGGGCGTAACATCGGCTTTTGCGAATATCAGCACCAATACGGGGCTGACAATCAAGACGCCTAAAATGTCGCCGATATACCATGTCAGCCATGAAAATGCTGCATTATTATTGGAGATAACGCCCGTTGTCCAAAGACTTGAAACGCCCCAACTGGCTGATATAAGACATGCAAGCGGCCCCGCCAGTAAACAAAACAGGACAATCTCGCGAAATTTAAACAACCCTGTTTGCGCGCCGATATATTTGCGCACCAGCAAGGCACCGATACAACTTTGCAGCGTTGTTCCGGTTGCGATTGATATGGCATTAAAGGCAACAATCGGGGCAATGATGTGATCCGGATTTTCTCCGATAAAATTCATGATATTGGCGAGGAAGGCGCCGATGAAAACGCCGATACAATACCGGTACCCGCCCAAATAAACCGCAGCAAAAGCCAGCCCCGATGCGGGCCAGAAAAATGTCGCATAGCCAGGCGGCAGCGCAAAGACGAGACCGAGTTTGGCGCACAGGACATAGAGCAACGCTACGACGGCGATGCCGAATAGGGGGGGGCGGAAGGTGTTTTTTATCATGCCATGTGCGTTCCGATTTGCGCAGTCAGTAATCATTTAACTTGGCAGACGCGAAGCTCACCATTACCGGCGGACGCATCTGATAGGGTCAGTGAGGTACTTATCATTGGTTGGCTGGCCACCGTTATTAAAGCGCTGTAGCCTTGCTCGGTTGCCAGAATACTCAGACGACGACCAGTACCATTGCGTGCTCGTAGGTAGATTGGCATGGCCAAGTTGTGCTCGATTGGCGTAGATTTTGCCCAGTTCCTCGATTGCCGGCAGGTACCAATCAGCACCTTTGTTGCGGCAGGCCTGTGCGGCATTATGGTTTCCGGCACCACTAGTAAGTAGCCAGTTCGTATTGGCCAACCCATCATCCAACAGCTCCGGCACCGCTGATGCATTGTCTCCGTTCAGATCCGTAGTGTAGCCGCCATAAGCATAAGATCCGCTCTCATCTGCATTGGCTACATACATGCGCGCCCCGCCGACAGTCGTGCCGGCATAGACAGCGCCATCTGCGCATTGCGTACCAATGGGGCCGGTTTCACATTCCGGGCTGGTCGTTGTAAATAGCGCCGCAACTTCCGCATCATTCAGCGCGCGGCGGTAGAAACGTAAATCATCCAGTGTGCCCGAGAAATATTCGCCGGGCGCCGAGTTTTCGTAACGACCAACCATTAAATATTGCCCAGTGGTTTCCCAAGTGCCTGCAGATGCATCTGCTTGCTCGGCCACGATTTCACCATCGACATAGATAACATGGCGATCATTGGCGACATCCCGTACGCCAGTTACATGGTGCCATCTGTCATCTGAAATTGTTCCCGCAGGGCTCGTAAGCAGGCTGTTTGTACCGCCGCTTGGTCCAAAGCGGAAATAAACGCCGCCATCACCCTGAATACCGTAAATCAGATAGGTTCTAGGGGTGAGCCCATCTCCATCGGCCTGATCCAGATCATCATAACGGAATATGTTATTGAACGTGGCATTCGCATTCATTTTTACCCATGTGGATAGAGTAATGCTCGTATTTTGAGCAACGCGGAGCAGCGGATCATTAGTGACTTCCCTCAGGTAATTTGTTGTGCCGTTGAATTCAAACGCGCCGCCCATAACCCCGGTTGTGTTTGCATCGCCCGCAGTCATACCGCCCGCCAGACCGAGATCCAAGCCATTCCCCGAGCTATCATAGGCAACGCCGCCGCTGGTTTCATCAAAACGCCAATGCCCAACCAGATCGGCGGCCAGCAAATCAGACAGCGGATCAGAGCCCACGCCGCGCCAGTTTCTGCCATCGCAATATTGTAGCGTGGCAAAGGAATCGTTATAGATCAGGCTGCCCGCCTCACCGGATGGGTTGGCGCATCCCGCGCCGCCGTCACCGGGCGGGCCAAGGGCAATGTCGCGGTGTCCGTCGCAATAGCTCATGACCTCTTCATCGGAATTGTAAATTAAGGTGCCGCTGGGAAAACCACTATCGGCGCATATGGGTGGGGATTTTAAAAGGTAGGGTGAGGTCGGGGAATCTGTGAGTGTTCCCGTGGCGGTAAATTCTCCGCCCGTGCCTTGGTTTATAAACCAATTGGTGGCATCACCTGTGAAATACAAATCCGGCGCGCTTCCGGTTACTCTCTGGCCTTTGGCACCAAGGTCGGCCGCATACCCATCCAATTGTCTGAATTTCAGGCGGTTGGCTTCGACACTTAAATCAACAAAGGTTCCAAAATCGAACCAGACTTCGGCCATGTCATCATTAATAGTATTGTAAGGGGTCGTTGGATTGCCGCCGATGCTCCATATTGCTGACGTAAAATCCATCACCGTACTATCAAAACCGTAAACCGACCCCGGCACGAGGACCCCGTCAATATAAACTTGGAGTGTACCGGCCCCCGCGTCTGCCGCCATCATTATATGGTGCCATATGCCGTTATTTAAGGCCGAACCATAATTCGCGTTGATATGCGTACCTAAACCACTGCCAGGGTTGCTGACCCGTAAAGCAAGGTATCCAGTTGGCGGGACGATTTGCATGTGAAAATTCTGGTCAACGGTATCTATAATTCGTGAATTGTTAGTGGCAGTTGTGCGGAACCAGAAACTGCCGGTGAATTTGTCATCATCTTCGACATCTAGCAGCGGCGCGTTACGAATGACTTTTCTAGAGCCAAAATCTACAGCATTCCCCATTTCATACCGGGAACCCATATTATAAAGCTCCTCCATTTCCTCTTCGCTGAGGGCGTAGTTGTAAATGCGCACATCATCCATTTGTCCGTCATAATATTCACTTGAGCCTGGGTCATCGCCATTTCCAAGGGACATAGTTAGGCTTGGAAAACTGTTAACCAGATCATAGGTTGACGTCCCTGTATCGGTTTGCACCCCATTTAAGTAGAAAGCGTAAGTATTGGTGACGCTGTCGATAGTCATTGCCAAATGTTGCCACTCTCCTATTACAGGCTCTATGGTGCTGAATATACTGCGCCATCCCCCATTATAATACGACAGCTGCAAAACTCCCTCGTTCGACGTTCCGCTTCCTTCCCCGTCTATGACGA
>CAXBAL010000020.1:0-14771 GCA_963973475.1 uncultured Micavibrio sp. | reverse complement strand
CGCCGCCTGCACCGCCAAAGCGCCAGCGCAGCAAAAATGTTGATATACCAAAAGGCAAAGGCCTCAGCCTGCTCGATTTGCAACCTTTTATGTGCCGCTGGCCATCTGGCGATCCACGCAATGAAGACTTCGGTTTCTGCGGTGAACGCTCGGTTGAGGCGCTTCCTTATTGTGAAGAACATGCAAAATGCGCCTATCAAACAGCGCGCAGCAACCGCGTGCTCAAGGCAGAAGATTTTGAAGACAAGGGCCGCAGCGATGATAGAAATGACGAGCAGAAAATTGCGGTCAATCAATAGGTTCTACCCGTACGCTCTTATTTAAATTTATGAAAGACCGCCGTTTAAACAAATCGGCGGTTTTTTTAATTTTGGCCTAAAATATGCATTTATTGATTTTGCTACTTATTTGCTAGTTATCATTCGCAAATGTGCTAAATGATTATGCAACCAGATATAACCGTTAACAAGACCGCTTCCTCATGAAAAAAACGCAAATTATTGCTATTACAATTGCCGTTATCGCCTTGCTTTGGGTCGGCTCCGGCGTTTTATTGTCGCCTGCCCCACCAGAAGATCATCACACAATTTCAGGCGATAACGAAAAAGAAGAGAGCCTTGCCGAGGTGCGTGTACGCAATAGCAAGGCGGAAGATTTTTCCTATGACATCGTCGTAACAGGCCGCAGCGAGGCCGAAGCCAAAGTCCAGATCCGCGCCGAGATCTCCGGCCCCATTATCGCGCTGTCGGCTGAAAAGGGCGACACCGTAGAAAAAGGCGCGCCCTTGGCCGAGATTGAAGTGCAAAACCGCGCCGCCCGCCTCGAAGAAGCCCGCCAGCTCCTCAACCAACGCCAAACCGAATTTAACGCCGCAAAAACACTCAACACCAAGGGCTTTAGCTCAGACCTTAACCTCGCCGAAAAGCGCGCCCAAATGGAGGCCGCCCGCAGCGCCTTGGTCGAGGCACAAACCACCTTGGGCAAAACCAAAATCACCGCGCCCATTGGCGGCCTGATCAATGCCCGTCCGTTAGACGAAGGCGATTATGTGAATATTGGCGATGCGCTTTTCACGTTGGTTGACCTCGACCCCATCAAAGTTAATGGCTATATTGCAGAACGTGATCTAGGCCTGATCGAAGAAGGCGCGGAAGCCTCCGCCGAATTTCTGGACGGCAGCACCATCGAAGGTCCGCTCACATTTATCGCCTCGGCGGCAGACCCGAATACCCGCACCTTTCAGGTCGAAATGACTGCCCCCAATCCTGATTTAACAATCCAAGACGGCCTGACCGCGCGCCTGCGTATCCCCGTATCCGAGCGCAAAGCCCACAAAATATCCCCTTCCATCCTCTCCCTGAATGAGGAGGGAAAAATCGGCGTTAAAATCGTCAATGATGAGGATACCGTTGTGTTCAAACCCATCGAAATCCTCTCCGACCAGAGCGAGTTTATGTGGATTGAAGGTCTTGATGACGAGGTAAAACTGATCACCGTCGGACAGGAATTCGTCAAAGACGGCCAGAAAGTCATACCAGTCATCGCAAATGGAAACGGCGCGCTATGATTGCACCGATTATAGATGCATCACTCAGCCGCGCCCGCACTGTGCTGGCGATTTTGCTGCTGCTCTTTATTGCGGGCACCTATTCCTATGTGAATATCCCCAAGGAATCTTCGCCCGATATCGACATTCCACAAATTTATATTTCCGCCTATTTGGAGGGCATATCGCCGGAGGATTCCGAGCGTCTGATCCTGCGTCCGCTGGAGCAGGAACTGGCCAGCATTGAGGGCGTAAAGGAAATGAAATCCACCGGCTATCTGGGGGGCGGGTTTGTACTGCTGGAATTTTTAGCCGGATTTGATAAGAAAAAAGCGCTGGATGATGTGCAAAAGGCCGTCGATCAAGTGCGCCCCGACCTACCCGAAGACGTTGAAGAGCCGAATGTCACGGAGGTCAATTTCAGCCTGTTCCCCGTCCTTGTCGTGACCCTGTCCGGTGATGTGCCCGAGCGCACATTGGTCGCGCTGGCGAAAAACCTGCAAGACAAAATAGAGACCATTCCATCGGTCTTGGAGGCCGCCATCGCAGGCGACCGTGAAGAGTTGGTCGAGATTGTCGTCAATCCAGAATTGCTAGAGAGCTACGGCCTGAATGGGCAGGATTTAATCAGTTACTTTGCGCGCTCCAACCGTTTGGTGGCGGCCGGCAATCTGGATACCGGCGCAGGGCGTTTCGCGATCGAGGTGCCGGGGCTATTCGAAGACGTGGAAGACATCATGGAAATGCCGCTCCGCGTTTCCGGCGATTCCACCATCCGCGCCAAGGACGTGGCCGAAATCCGCCGCACCTTCAAAGACCCCGAGAACTTCGCGCGTCTGAATGGCCAGCCCGCGGTGGCGCTCGAGATCGTCAAACGCTCGGGCGAGAATATCATTGATGCCATCGAGGCCGTGCGCGAAACGGTCGAGGCCGAGCGCCAATTCTGGCCGGACAATGTCGAGGTTGCCTACACACAAGATGAATCCGAAGGCATCCGCACCATGCTGAAAGATTTGCAGAATAATGTCATCAGCGCCATTTTGCTGGTGATGATTGTCATTGTCTGGGCGCTGGGTCCGCGCGCGGCCACATTGGTCGGTATCGCCATTCCGGGCGCGTTTTTAACGGGTATTCTGGTGCTATATGCGATGGGTTTAACCGTCAATATCGTGGTGCTCTTCGCGCTCATTCTCTCTGTTGGTATGCTTGTCGACGGGGCCATTGTGGTGGTGGAACTGGCAGACCGCAAAATGGCTGAAGGCTTAAGCAAGCTCGAGGCCTACCGGATTGCCTCTAAACGCATGTCGTGGCCGATTGTCTCCTCCACCATTACCACGCTGGCCGCCTTTGCGCCGCTCCTCTTCTGGCCGGATATTGTCGGCGAATTTATGAAATATATGCCGCTAACGCTGATTTGCGTGCTATCCGCCTCGCTCCTCATGGCACTGGTTTTCGTGCCCGTTATGGGCTCGCTCATCGGCAAACCGGGCGCGGCGGCGGATGATGATGTGATGAAACAGCTCTCGGCGGCCGAGGAAGGCAATCTGGACGATATCACAGGCTTTACCGCGTGGTATCTAAAGGTATTAAAAGGCGCGCTCCGCGTACCCGGCATTATCATGGGCGGAGCGTTTGCGCTGCTGGTCGGGGTCATTATCCTTTATTCCATGGTCGGGAAAGGCATTGAGTTTTTCCCCGAGATTGAACCCGATCTGGCCTCCGTCCTTGTTCATGCGCGCGGCAATCTCTCCGTCTACGAAAAAGACCAGCTTGTGCGCGAAGTCGAGGAACGCGTGCTGGAGGTCGAAGGGCTGGAGACTGTCTACACCCGCGCTGGCGGCTCGGCGCAGCAAGGCTCCGATTTGGCGGAAGATGTGATTGGCCAGCTGCAACTGCAATTCATGGATTGGGACAAGCGCCGCAGCGCCGATGTGATCCTGGATGAAATTCGCCAAAAAACCAATGATATTGCAGGCATTCACACCGAAACCCGCAAACAGGAAGGCGGACCGCCGACCGGTAAAGACGTGCAAATCCAGCTCGCCAGCCGCTTCCCCGAAAAGCTCGAGGCCATGACGCTGATCGTGCATGACGCGCTGGAGGAAATCGGCGATTTCCGTGATGTTGAAGACAGCCGTCCCCTGCCCGCCATCAAATGGGAGTTGGATGTCAACCGCGCTCAAGCCGCCAAATACGGGCTGGACGTTGTGGCCGTCGGCGATTACATCCGCATGGTGACCAACGGTTTGAAAATTTCCGAATACCGCCCTGATAACAGTGATGATGAAATTGATATCGTGGTACGCCATGATAAAGACCGCCGCACCATTGACCAGCTCGACCGCGTCCGCATTGACGCCGGAAGCGGCTCAATCCCTATCAGCAATTTTGTCACACGCACCGCCGAGCCTGCCGTGGGCGTGGTCAACCGCGCCGATCAGCGCCGCATTATTACTGTGAAGGCTGATTTGCCGCCCGGCATTAACACCAATGATAAGGTTGAAGCTATCAAAACATGGCTGGAGAATAACCGCGAGCGCCTTGACCGCGATGTCGAGATTACCTTTAAAGGCGAGGACGAGCAACAACGGGACTCGCAAGAGTTCTTGATGAAAGCCTTTTTGATCGCGCTCTTCATGATGGCCATTATTCTGGTAACCCAGTTTAATAGCTTCTACAGTGCGCTTCTGATCCTCACCGCCGTTATCATGTCCACCATCGGCGTTCTTATCGGCCTGCTGGTCACCGGCGAGCCGTTCGGCATTATCATGAGCGGTATCGGCGTCATTGCGCTGGCCGGAATTATCGTGAACAACAATATCGTTCTGATTGATACGTTCGATCATTTACGCCTGACCAATGACAAAAACCGCCCCATTTTCGAGCTGATCTTGCGCACAGGGGCACAGCGTTTACGCCCGGTCTTGCTGACCACCATCACCACGGTGGTCGGCCTGATGCCTATGGTGCTGCAGGTCAATATTGATTTTGTCGAACGCTCGGTAAATTACGGCGCGCCATCCACGCAATGGTGGGTTCAACTCTCGACCGCCATCGTGTTTGGCTTGTCCTTCTCAACCGTATTAACCCTGATCGTAACCCCGAGCGCGCTGATGCTGCGGGAGAATTTTGCACAATTTTTGGCGCGCCGAAAAGAGCGCAAAGAAAAAGCCGCCTAAAGAAGCGACCTGACAAGAAACAAAAATATAATCTGAACTTATTCGATAATTTCGAGCTTAACCGCTTCGCGGCCCTTATCGACATCTTTAAGCGTAACCCGCACACGTTCGCCGCCGCGCAGCTCCTCAATCTCGTTCGCATCAAGGCAGCTCTGATGGATAAAAATATCCTTCATCCCGTCATCGGGAATAATAAAACCAAACCCCTGCTCCGGCTTGAACCACTTCACCAGACCGCCCATTGTATAAGTGCCGTTTTCAATGTCGACATCCGGCATAGTGTGCATAGATCCCAGATTAATGACTTCTATAATCTCGCCAACCTGCTTGCCCTTATCACCATCAACCACGCTGCAGATAAGCTCCGCCCCTTCACCGATCGAATGCACTCCGGCTTTTTGCAAAGTTGTCACATGAAGGAAAGCATCATAATCGCCGGTTTCAGGAACGACAAAACCAAAGCCTTTGGTACCGTTAAACCATTTCAAATGCATTTTAACGGGAACAGCCTCATCCTGAGGGTCGATATTTTTCTGCGGTTCTGTCGTGCTCAAAACTCTAATTCCTGCAGTTTGGACTACTTCAACATCGCTCTACCCTAAAGAATAGAATCAATGATTTTTTTATTCTCATATAAAAAGCCTTTTGAATCCACCCCCCATTTCACACAGACAAAGATTGTATTTGGGTGGCGCGACTTTTCATTTCGCGGTACAATACTATATTATTGTTTTATATCAATATCTTATTGTGCAGCGCAACATCATTTCGGAGACATAAAAAATGACCAAAAAAAATTACTCATGGTTGGATCATTATCCAGAAAAACCCGATTGGAACCTCGAAATACCGAATAAAACCATGCTGGATGCCTTTGATGACACCACATCAAAGATTCCAGAGCGCACGGCAATGGATTTTATGGGTAAAACCTATAGCTGGGGCGATTTTAAAGATGCGGTTAACCGCTTTGCTTGCGGACTGCAAAAACTCGGCGTAAAAAAAGGCGATCGTATCGGCATATTCCTGCCCAATTGCCCGCTTTTCTTGAGCGCATACTATGGTATCTTGAAATGTGGCGCGACAGTGGTCAATTACAACCCGCTTTATTCCGCGGGGGAGCTGAAACACCAGATTGAAGACAGCGGCACCAAAATCCTGATCACCCTTGATCTAACCGCGCTTTATCCGATGGCGACCCGTATGCTGGATGAATCAAGCCTTGATACACTTATTATCGGTAAATTCACCGATATGCTCTCTTTCCCGAAAAATATCCTCTTCCCGCTGCTAAAAGGCAAAGATCAGGCAAAACCGGATTTTGATGGCAAATCCATTCATACGCTGGACGATATCATGAACAATGACGGTGCCTGTAAAGTGCCCGCGCTTGACCCACTCGAAGATGTTGCCCTGCTGCAATATACCGGCGGCACCACCGGCACGCCTAAAGGGGCGATGCTGACCCACCGCAATTTATACGCCAATGCGCTGCAGTGCTTCGTCAATTTCCCGGATGATCAGGATCATTACAAAATTCTGGGCATTTTACCGATGTTCCATGTGTTTGCTATGACCGTTACGCTCAATCTGCCTGTGCTGGGCGGGTACGAGATTGTGACCATTCCGCGCTTTGAACTGGATCAGGCGCTCAAGACCATTCATAAGAAAAAACCGCATTTCATGGCCGCCGTTCCGGCGATTTTCAATGCCATGAACAATCACAAGGACATCGCGTCTTTTGATCTGTCCTCGCTGCAATTTTGTATCTCGGGCGGCGCTCCGCTTCCGGTCGAGGTCAAAAAGACTTTCGAGAATAAAACGGGCTGCGTTGTTGTGGAAGGCTATGGCCTGACCGAAACCTCCCCCGTGGCCACTGTGAACCCGCCATTCGGCGAGAATATTGCAGGCTCGATCGGTATGCCGCTTCCCGGCACAATTGTCGAGATCGTTGATAAAGATGACAAAGTCACGCTCATGCCACAAGGCGAGCGCGGTGAGGTTTGCATCCGCGGTCCGCAAGTTATGAAAGGCTATTGGGACAATCAAAAGGCCACCGATGATACGCTGCGCCCAACGGGTGAAGGTGATCTGCGCCTGCATACCGGCGATGTCGGTATTATGGATGAACGCGGCTATTTCTATATCGTAGATCGCATCAAGGACATGATTATCACCAATGGTTACAACGTCTATCCGCGCAATATCGAAGAGGCCATCTACCAGCATGACGCTGTTGAAGAATGCATCGTGGCCGGTCTACCGCATGAACAGCGCGGCGAGATCGTCAAGGCATGGATTAAACTGAAAAACGGCAAATCTATGAGTGAAGAGGAGCTGGTGACATTTCTGGAAGAAAGGGTGTCCCGTATGGAAATGCCCAAACTCATTGAATTCCGCGACGAGGCGCTGCCGAAAACAATGATCGGAAAGCTCAGTCGTAAGGATATTGTTGCGCAGGAGCTTGGTAAGAATAAGGCCGCTTAAAGGTCAAGCGTTTCCTGATAGATCTCTAATACCTCTTCGGCGGTATCCAGCTTGGAAAACATGGCGCATGCCTGATCATCAAAGCCGTAAAGCTCTTTGAGAGCGGCATTCTGTACCTCTAGTAATTCTAACGCTGCACATCCCTCTCTTAAGCTTTCCAGCACCGCTTCGGCACTGATGAGAATGCCGGAAACATCGCTTTCAATATCGGGATCGGTATCATCCACCAACTCCGGCATGACACTCAGGGCTTGCGCGCCCGACCAGTCACTGATCAACCGGTCGATGACCAACGGGTTGCCCTGATTTTGCTTTTGCATATCGGCGATGGCGGGGGCATAGTTTTTTTGTAAGCGGGCGAGTTTATCACCCAGTGGCTTGCAATCGGCAAATTGCCGCGCTTCGCCCAAATCACTCGCAATTCTTCCGAAAAGCTCCGTAATACCGTTTCTTAAGTCCGTATAGCGCTCGCGGTTTGTCATGTTCTCTTCCATTACGCGACTATAGGAAACAGGCGCGCTTATGTCAATATAAATCCACTTGCGCTTATAGGAATTTTTTCATATAATATGTGAGAAATGAGTGTATGCGTGCTCACATCTGCTTTCCCGCAAAGCGGAGATCTCAAATTCGGGAAAAAATTGATGGACATGATTTTGCAGAAGGAACCATAACGAACTGAAAGAAACCGCGTCATATCAAGAGTTTGTTATCCCGCCCCCCGCAAAAAACGACAAACAAACTGAACAACGCCAATTACTTTTATAAATCAGAGCGTTAGGATGCAGAATGCACCCCCTAGCCGCGCAATACCCCGCCCGTCTTGGCATTCACCGCGCCGATAATGTCCTGCGAAATAGCTTCAATCTCTTCATCGGTAAGGGTTTTATCCTGCGGTTGTATGGTGACGTTTAGCGCGAGCGATTTTTTGCCTTCTTCCACGCCTTTTCCGGCATAGACGTCAAACACATACGCCTGCGCGATCATCTTCTTATCCGCGGATTTGGCGGCGCGAACGATATCTTCGCTATTGGTATTCTCATCCACCACAAAGGCGAAATCGCGGGAGAGCGGCTGCAAAGCGGCCAGTTGCAGGAACGGCTTTTCGGTGCCCGATTTCTTCTTGGGCTCTGGAATATTTTGCAGGAACACCTCAAAACCAACAACCGGGAATTTGATATCCATTTCTTCCAGAATGGCCGGATGAATTTCCCCGAACTGCGCCAGAATATTCTTACCCAAAGCCAAAACGCCGGAGCGTCCTGGATGGAAATATTCCGAGGCACCTTTGCGAATTTGCGCATTGGCTGCGGGCGCGCCGCAAGCCTCCAGCGCGGCCAGCGCATCGGCCTTGGCATCATACACATCAACATGGCGAGCGGACATATTATCACTCCAACTGCGCTGTGCATTCGCGCCGCTGCGGATTCCGGCGGCCATCATGTCTTGACCATCGGCTTTGGAGGAGCGGAACACAGGACCAACTTCACAAAGCGCAGCATTACCAAAACCGCGCGCCTGATTTGCGGCTGCGGCGGCGATCAGATTGGGCAGGATTGACGGACGCATCTGGTCGATCTCGGCGCTAATCGGGTTGGACAGGGTCAAGCCATTATCGTTCGAGCCAAACCGCTCGGCCAATTCCTTGTTCATGAAAGACCATGTCACACATTCATGCAAACCGCGCGAGGCCAGCGCATTACGGGCTTGGCGAACACGGCTGAGAAGGGCGGTTTCGGCAGGCTGCACAACGGCAGAATCGGCGCGTACGGACACGGATGGCAAATCATCCAGACCAACAACACGCATTATTTCTTCGGCCAAATCGGCGCGGCCATCGGTATCGGCGTCCCAAATATCACCGCGCCAAGGCGGAACGGCAACCGCATAATTCGCACCTTGCGCGCTCACCTCGAAACCGAGATCGCTCAGGATTTGTTTTTGTCTCGCGGGTTCGACATCCATACCAATTAAATTCTTGACGATGGATGGGTCATAGTCCACGGTTTTTTGCCAATCAGGCAAGGCTCCTGCTTCGATAACTTCGCTGGCTTCGCCGCCGCAAATCTCCAATATCAGACGCGTGGCAATTTCAATTCCGGTGTAGGTGAAGGCCGGATCTATACCGCGCTCAAAGCGGTAACGCGCATCACTGTCGATACCGTGCAAACGCCCTGTTTTGGCGATGCGTAGCGGGTTAAAATAGGCGCATTCGAGGAAGATATCAGTGCTCTCTTCGGTGCAACCTGTGCTCTCGCCGCCGACAATGCCACCGAACCCGATCACGCCGCTCTGGTCGGTGATCGCGACTTCGCCGCCTTGCGCGGTATAAGATTTATCATTCAGCGCATCGAATTGCTCGCCTTGTTCGGCCTCGCGCACAACAATATCACCGCTCAATTTGGCAATGTCATAGACATGCAGCGGACGGCACAAATCCAGCGAGAGAAAATTGGTAATATCGACCAGCGCCGAGATGGGCCGCAAGCCAACGCTTTTCAGCAATTGGCGCATCCATTCCGGCGAAGGGCCGTTTTTAACGCCGCGAATTGCGCGCCCAAAAAACAGCTTACAACCATCATTGTCTTCGATGCGTACATTAACGGGGGATTTAAATGCTCCATTGACCTTGCTGACATCCAACGGTTTTAAGGTGCCAAGACCGGCGGCGGCAAGATCACGGGCAATACCGCGCACGCCAGCGCAATCCACACGGTTCGGGGTCAGATCAATCGTAATAACGGGATCATCAAGGCCGTAGAGTTGCGCGAACGGCGTGCCGATCTCGGCATTCTCATCAACCTCGATTATCCCATCATGCTCATCAGATAGCGCCATTTCGGCTTCTGAAACCAACATACCGCAACTCTCGATCCCGCGGATAACGCCTTTTTTCAAGACAATATCACTGCCTGGAATATAGGACCCTTCGGGCGCGAAAATACCTTTCATACCAGCGCGTGCATTGGGCGCGCCGCACACGACTTGTTCAACACCTTCGGCGGTGCGCACGGTGCAAACTTTCAAGCGGTCGGCGTCAGGATGCTTTTCGGCCTTTTCCACATATGCAACCTTGAACGGGGCGTATGTGGCGGCACGATCATTAAGGTCATCCAATTCCAGCCCGAGCGCGGTTAATTTTTCGCAAATTTGCTCCAGCGAGGCTTGTGTATCGAGATGCTTTTTAAGCCAGTTCAATGTGAATTTCATAATCTTTATGCTCTAATCGGTTTATCAGTTTATTGCGGGTACCATCTTTACCAGTTTCGTCGCAAAACTCAACGCTTTAGCGCGCCATCTTTTGCAAAGTTAATCAATAATTAATAGACTATATGCATAATGAGAAAAAATTAGCAGGAAATACCTGCAGAGCGTTATAAATTTTAGAGGGTGTGACATGGCTGAAAACGACACGTTTTCTCAAGAACAATTAGAGCAAGTAAGTCTTCTTCCTGCTTCAATACTAGCTTCCGAAGCTTTTATGAGCTTCGCCCGGGATATTGAAAACGGCGATATTACAAATGCCCAGCGCATCAGCGGATTTGACCTAGAGATGCTGCTAAATAATTACGTAACAGGCCTCGAGAGAGAGCGCATGGATCCTAATATTGTATTGGGCGCCTTTACTGCCAATGATTTTGCTGGAACAAAATATATCACGCAACAAAACAATCCCGGTGCCGATCAGTCCTTTCTGCAGATCATAGCCCGTTTAAACGATTTGAATGAAGATACCGCAAATGCTTTGGCTATCGGTTCAGCCGAAGCGCGCCAGATATTTGAGCGGAATAATTTCAACTACACACTACCAGAACCCGAACCCAATCCTCAACCGCAACAGCAGCCACAAGCGCCATCTGTGGAAACGGACATCATTGAACAAGAAACAACAGAACCTGAAATAACCGAACCCGAGATAATAGAGCCGGAGCCGGAGCCAGAACCCGAAACAGCAGAGCCGGAAACCAAGCCAGAGACAACGGCGCCGCCGCCAGGATCACGCGGGAACCCAATTCAGCCGCGCATTGAAATCGAAACGCCAGCCATCAGTTACGCGCAAATCATGGAATCCGTGCAAGGCATTCAAGCCCAACTGGAGAATCTGCCCGATGATCCGGCGCAGCGTCAGACTATTTTGAACGGCATTAGCGATGCGATGGAAGAAATGGCCATTACTTTAACCCCTTCCGCCGAAAATGATGGCCGGCTAAATGCCATTCCACCGCGCGCAACTGATGCCACTTTTGACAGAGCCCTCGAGTCGTTAGGAAATACCCTTAATACAATTTCAAAACATGATGATACCTCGGCACTGACCGAATATCTGGTGCGCGGAAGCCAGCAAGCCGCCATTACAGCCCGTGAGGCTGGTGAGCTGATTGCGCCTGAAATAGAGGCGGCTCCGGCAGAAGTTGATGCAGAAGCAGAAGCCACAACAGAAACCGAGGCTGCAACGCCGGAGAGCGATCCTAGCGAGCCCTCTTATGCCGATATTATTAAACAAGGCATGGAGCGAACCAGGTCGGAAAGGGAGGCAGAAAGAGCCGCCACTGAAGAAGCCGAGCCGGAAAATGCGGCTGAGCAGCCCTCAGAAGATCCTGTGGAAGCAGCGCCCGCAGAAACAGCACCTGCATCCACCCCAGAACCAACAGAAGCGAAACCCCAGACAGAACTGCGCCTGAGCGAGTTTTTAGATGGGCGCGGCCATCATAATGATAGTGATGGCTATACCGATTATAACGCCTTGGAAGGGGCATTTTCCCGCGCGGCAGAGCTCGGCATTACCACAGAGCATATTGAAAATATCCGCCTGCGGATCAATTCGCCCGAGTTTATTTTACAAACATCTGCAGCAATTTCAGCGCTGGATGCCTATAATCAAGGGGTACAGGCCGCAGGGGAACAAGCCGGTCTGACTGCGTTCTTTAATGCGATTTCACCTGAAGACTTTGTACGTGATCTTGAAAATAGCGTTGATGATAACAGCGTTTATGAACAGCAAGAGCGCGATCAGGTGCGCGAAGCCACGCTACGCATTGAGAATATGTTCAAGCCTTAATTCTTATTTTAAAGGCTGAATGAACAGGTTAAAATTCATCTTCACGCCGATTTTTTTATAAAGCGCTTGAGCAGCTTCGTTGCCCGCATCGGCGAGCCAGTATAGCCGCGACCACCCTTCGCTGCGTCCCATTTCCTCTAATTCCTTGACCAGTTTTGCGGCAATGCCTTGCTGGCGAAATTCAGGGTCAACATAGACATCTTGCATGTAACAGGCACTCTCTATAGCGCCTGTGGTCGGGTGCAGAATATAATGCACAAGGCCGGCCATCTCACCGCCGCGAAGGGCGCAAAGGCCACCGACAGCGCTTTGTTTATCCATCAAACGCGACCATGTGTGTGTTGTCACCGCCTCGTTGCGTTGCCCCAGATTATTGCCATCCCAAAGCGGGAGCCAGTTTGGAAAATCATTCGGCTCTAGCGGGCGGATTGTGATGGTGGACACTGGGCAAAGCCTCTAGTAATTCGTGGCGCTGTTCGGGCGGCTGAGTGGGTCGAAGCCGTAATGGTCTAACCAGCGGACATCGCTCTCGAAGAAGGTGCGCAGATCGGGGATACCGTATTTCAGCATCGTCGAGCGCTCTAAGCCCATGCCAAACGCAAAGCCCTGATATTCTTCGGGGTCGATGCCGCAATTTTTCAACACATTGGGGTGAACCATGCCGGAGCCGAGAATTTCCATCCAGCTTTGTTCTTCGCCTTGCTTGGCCGCGCCGAGACGCATGCCGCCGGATGGGAGTTTTACGTAGCCAATATCAACCTCCGCGCCCGGCTCCACGAAGGGGAAAAAGGATGGGCGGAAGCGCACGGGCAGATCATCAATCTTGAAAAAGGCGCGCACGAAATCGGTCAGGCAGCCTTTGAGATGCGCCATGGTGACGCCTTTGTCGATATACAGGCATTCCATCTGGTGGAACATCGGCGTGTGCGTCATGTCCCAATCAGAGCGGTATGTGCGGCCAAAACAGATGGTTTTGATCGGCGGCTTATTGTTTTCCATGTGGCGAATTTGTACCGAGGATGTATGCGTGCGCAGAACCTTGCGGGCGCGCTCGGGGTCGGTTTCGCTGGCGTCTTCGGGCAGGAAGAACGTGTCCTGCATCTCGCGCGCCGGATGGCCGGGCGGGAAATTGAGCGCGGTGAAATTATGCCAGTCATCCTCGATGTCCGGCCCTTCTGCCACGCTAAAGCCCATCGCACCGAAGATTGTGACGAGCTCGTCAATCGTCTGACTGATCGGGTGGATTTTGCCTTTGCGTTCCGGGCGCGCATCCAGCGTGATGTCGATATGTTCGGTCGCGAGGCGCTCATCCATCGCCTGTTTTTTCAGGGCGGATTCTTGGGATTTTAGCAGATCGGCGATTTCATCTTTCAAGACGTTCAGCGCTTGGCCTTTGGTTTTACGCTCTTCGGGATCCATACCGCCGAGCGTTTTCATGATCGCGGTAATGCGGCCCTTTTTACCAAGGACAGAGACGCGCACCTCGTCCAGCGCCTTCAAATCATTGGCGGCGGTGATCTCGGTGGTCAGTTCTTGTTTCAAATGTGCAATATCGGTCATGTCATTTTTCCTTATTCAAAGCCCTTTTTAGCAGTCGCTCTTCAATATCTCAATCACATCTTTCAAATTATGGACGAGAAAATGCGGATTTGCGGCCTTCAGTCTTTGGGTCGAGAAATAACCACCGCTGAGCGAGATACATTTCAGGCCGAGTTTATGCGCGATTTCCGGCTCCTCGGTACTGTCCCCGATCAAATAGGTGTTCTGCGCGCGGTAGCCGCGTTTGAGCATGTAGGCGGATAGGCGCTCCGGCTTGGTAGCGCGCTCCAGCACCGTGTGGCCGTCATCATTACCGCAGACATGGGAGAAATAGTGGTCGATTTTCAGGCGCGTGAGCTGTAGCTCGATCTCATGGGTGATGTAATTACTCAAGACCGTGCGGTCATGCCCTTGCGCCTCCAGCCATTCCAGCAAGCTGCGCACGCCGCTGCGGGTTCTGGCGCGTGTGGCGGCCTCAATATAGTGATTGTAGAAAATTTCGTTGGCTTCTTTTTGCTTTTCCGGCACCAGATCAACACTCGCGCCGTTCTTTTTGTAGAAATGAATGACGGGGAATTGCGCCGTGGCGCGGTAGCGCTGCAGTGTGATCGGCTCGACGCCGAAGAACTCAAGGCAGGCATTGCTGGCGCGCCAACATTGCAGCGTGTCGGCCAATATCGTGCCGTTCCAGTCAAATACAATGAGTTTCTTGTCTTTCATGTCCGCGTTTATAGCATAAAAAACGCGCGCGCGTTACTCTTCAATCATCTCGGTAATGCGGCTGAGAATCAGGCGGTATAGCTCATTGCCAAGCAATTTGTCCTCCACGCCGCTATCAATATTGGGATTATCATTAACCTCGATCACCAGAACGCGGCCATCATCCAACTGTTTCAAATCCACCCCGTAGAGGCCTTTGCCAACATATTTTGTGGCCTTGAGCGCGGTTTGCATGACGGCG
>CAXBAL010000019.1:0-14786 GCA_963973475.1 uncultured Micavibrio sp. | reverse complement strand
ATGTCTTTGGGAGGCGTCCGGGACGAGAGTGAGATACGCGGTCACAGCCGCACTTATATCGGCGCTATGCCCGGTAAAGTCGTGCAAGGTATGAAAAAAGCCAAATCAAGCAATCCGCTGTTCTTATTTGACGAGATCGACAAGCTAGGCTCTGATTATCGCGGCGACCCGAGCTCTGCGTTGCTTGAGGTGCTAGACCCCGAACAGAATTCAACATTTCAGGATCATTATCTGGAGATTGAATACGATCTTTCGGATGTCATGTTTGTTTGTACGGCCAATTCACTATCCACTATGCCGCGCCCCTTGCTGGACCGCATGGAAATCATCCGCATTTCCGGCTATACCGAGGATGAAAAGCTGCAAATTGTCAAACGCCATTTGTTACAGAAGCAAATGGATGCTGCCGGCTTGAAGAAAAAGGAATTCAAGATCAGTGATAACGGCATACGTGATCTGATTCGCTATTACACCAAAGAAGCAGGCGTCCGTAATCTTGAGCGCGAAATCTCGAACCTATGCCGCAAAGCCATTAAAGAGATTTTGATGAAGGGTAAAGAGAAAATCTTTATTACCCCGCGTAATCTTGGCACGTATGCCGGAATCAAGAAATATCGCTTCGGCGAAATTGATACCCATGATCGCATCGGCGTCGTCAATGGTTTGGCCTATACAGAGGCAGGAGGGGACTTACTCTCTATCGAGGCGGTAACTATGCCCGGTAAAGATGGAAAGGTCTCTACGACTGGTAATATCAAAGAAGTGATGAAAGAATCGGTCATTGTTGCCGAGATGCTGATGAAATCCCGCGCGGCACAATATGGCATTGATTACGAATGGCTGAAAGAACAGCAGGTTCACGTCCACGTTCCTGAAGGCGCCACCCCGAAAGATGGTCCGTCCGCCGGCGCCGCAATGGTTACCGCTATTGTATCTTCTTTAACCGGCATTCCGATTCGCCGTGATATCGCGATGACAGGCGAGGTCAATCTGCGCGGTAATGTTACCGCAATTGGCGGCTTGAAAGAAAAGCTTTTAGCGGCTCTGCGTGCGGGAATCACCAAGGCATTAATACCTCAGGACAATGAAAAAGACCTGCCCGATATCCCGGCCGTGGTGAAAAAGCACATTGAAATTGTACCTGTTCGGACTATCGACGAAGTGCTTTCTCATGCCTTGGTTGAGATGCCGACGCCGATTATGGATAAAAAAGGTGACAAAATAGAGCAAATCCCCCCAAAAAGTGCGGAAAACAAGGGTGAAGACGTTATTCGCCATTGATTAGCCCTTAAAAAACGCGTAAAAAAGAATCTGTCTGATAGTTCTTAATCCCAAGCAGACCGCGGCTTTTGCTGCAAACGCGAAGGATACTGTCAGATGTATTTTGAATGACTCAAAATATATTTTTAACCTAACTACCTAATCGAAGGGGATTGTTATGAACAAACAAGATCTAGTAGCTAAAGTTGCTGACACAGCAGACATTCCAAAAACTAAAGCAGAAGCCGCTGTTAACGCAGTGATCGACGCGATCAAAACAAGCCTGAAATCAGGCGATGACGTACGTCTCGTTGGTTTCGGTACTTTCTCTGTTGCCCAGCGCGCAGCGACTACAGGCCGTAACCCACGCACTGGCGAGCCTATCAAGATCCCAGCAAGCAAGCAGCCTAAATTCAAGGCTGGTAAAGAGCTTAAAGAAGCTGTTAACAAGAAATAGTTTTAAATAAATTTTCAAAACGGTCGTTGCCATTTCCGGTACGACCGTTTTTTTATAAAAACATGCAATTCGTGCTTGATTTAGAGAATCAATACCTGTAGATATATCCCTCGATCGTGGGTGGTTAGCTCAGCTGGGAGAGCATCTCGTTTACACCGAGAGGGTCGGCGGTTCGATCCCGTCACCACCCACCATTTTCTTCAAAGATTTCTGACATTCTAATTTGGCACACATATCATTGTGTGGTTGCCGGCTTCAAAGAAACCTTAGCGGGTGTAATGCGTAATGAGCTTTGCTTGTTGACCACCTTTCTTAATTATGTGTGGGGCTCTAGAAGCTTGCGCATGGCTATAGCTCAAGGGTAATAGTGAACTTATCATCCAAACCTGTGAACCATTCCATAAGATGGCTACAGTCTTTACGCTTGTATGTAATCACTTATAATTCCCAATATGAACCTTCTCGCTGTATTCCACCACGAAAAGCGCACACTTTTTCTGAGGCGAGAATTAGCGATCTAAAATGAGCTTAACGCACAACATAATTATATTTAGGCGGGTGCGACAACCATACAAGGCTGACATTTGGGGTTTTCTTTAAGAAAACGCTCATTTGCTCTGCGCAAAATTTTGGCAAGGCTTTGTGAAGAATCTTTGGCCGGAGCCGCAAGGCCATGATCCAACACAACAAAATTGGAGCTGATACACGGGCTTGGAATAGGCTGATGTTTAATTTTCAGCTCCAACCGCGGGATTGCCAGACAGGCATCAATATACTCGGCAATTGTCCAGCCAAATCCAGGGTCGTTATGACTATAACCGACACCTTTGGCCTGATACTTACCGGTATCGTGTGTACCTGTCACGGTTTCCATTTTCTCCCATAAATGACCAGTACGCTCGAACTCTTTTTCAATCGCATTTTTGCGTATTTTGCGCATATGAAGAGCAAGGTGATAATAACCGTTTAACTCGGCGCCTTCTGCGGCCTTTTCCTCTTCCGTAGAGAAAGAAATATTCCCGCCCCACATGTAATCTTCTTTATTGGTACTTAAGCGAAAACCATGCGGGTTCAAAAACAGATAAAAGTTATCTTCAATAAGCGTGCTGGCCTGTTCGTCATTCGCAACTCCCGTCCATAATGGCGTGCCAATAGCAGCAAAATTAAAGCGGCGGAAGTGTCCAAGATTATATTTTTCCGCCTCGGGTGCCAAATATACATCCCTAAAAGAGGGGGGCATAGGCCTTTCTGGATCATTGGGGTCGTCGCCTTCAAATTGAGGGCGCGCATCATCCCATAGGGTATCTCTAATACGCTGCGCTGTCTCTTCCGAGCGTTTTGCCCATTGCTCACTCAAAGAGGCCCATTGTGCATTCTCTGGTTCTGCAGCACTCAGGTAAGCATAAGCTTGACCTATATCGCCTTCCATTTTTTTGATTTTACAATTCAGATCATAGGGACACAAATTATTGGCATCGGCCGCCATAAATCCAAAGCGCCGCGTAGCGTCAAGACCGCTTTCACGCATCGCAATGTCACCGTTATAATAAGCCGGGGTCAAACCTTTTACGTCAAAAACCTCAATCTCTCGGCCATCAATATTTTTTTGAACTTTTTGCATTTGAAACGGAATAGGCTTGCCATCCTGATCAAGATCAAGAAACATCTCAACATAATAACCGTCCTTACGCCCCTGATAATCACGTTCTGATACGGGCAGGGGATTCTCGATATGCTTCTCGTATAATTCTAAAAGCTGCTGATAAGCCGTTATATAATGTTCCGGCTCTGCATGAAGCACCTCAACTGTTGGCTTTCCAAAAGTGCTACCGTATTTTGATAATTGCAATTTATCGTCAAAATGACAACTGCCGGGCTTAGTCCAAAACTCGTGATGTTTTTCCACCAAAGGCAGGGCACGTTTCAACCACTCCTCTTTCGTTTCTGTTTGCGGCGCCAATTTGTCCCATAAATTATAGATCATAAGAACTTTAGAGGCGATAAACGGCGGCTGGCAACGCGGCTCATCTGGATCATCGGAAAGGCTGAACGTAGCGTTAGCGTTAGGAATACCTCCATAATGCTCAATTTCGTAAAGCATAACATCTGTCAAATCCTTTGCCAGATCAACCTTATCAGTTTGAACAAGCGCACGAATAATAAAGGCTGTATCCCAGTTAAAAAGGATACCTTTAGGAAAACGCTCTAAACCCGGGCTTACACCGCGCCCTGGGATGTGTAACAAACCATGCTCATCATGTGGAATGGCCAGAGTGCCGTCTTTCCCACGCGGAATAGGGCGCACTTCTATGTCCAGCACGCCATTCTCATTATACTTTTCAAGCTTATCGGGCGATAACAAATCCTTCGAGGCTTTATCTACTATCCCTTGTTTTACTGATTGGTAATAAGCCTGTATCTGTGCGGGGTCTTCTTTATCGGAAACATAAATAAAATAAGGATTTTTTTCTTTATGATTAATTAGAGGATTATCCGCACCGCCCAATAGTAAGTCTTCATGATCAAAGATTAGTTGCGGCCAGATTTGTTTAATATGATCAAAAATAGGATGCCCACTCAGCGGGTCAGCAGTTTCCACGTCAAAGTGTTCCTTTAAGCTTGGTTCAAAACTAAGGCCTGTTAGAGGCGCCTCATTAAACAAATTATTCCCCCTGTTATATTAGTATTTTCTTTAAGCGTATAAAATATTGCCTAAACGTGCAAAAAAAATCGTTTCCGTGGCGCAGCAATATTTTTCTAAAGTATACACCAAAATCCCGAACTATGGAAATTTATTAGGTTTTGATTTTTATGTCTGAACACTCTAAATAGATGGCTATGGATAATTTTCTTTCAATACGGCACAAAACAATTGGTGTGAACGTTCGCAATGTACAGGTGGGCGGCGAGGCGCCGGTAGTTGTACAGTCCATGACCAATACAGATACCGCAGATATCGAGAGCACTTTTACGCAAGTTAAAGATTTGTTCATGGCAGGATCGGAAATCGTTCGCCTGACCGTAAACAATGATGAGGCCGCGAAAGGCGTTATAGCTTTGCGGGAAAAGCTTGATAAAGAAGGGCTGGATGTACCGCTGGCAGGCTGCTTTCATTATAATGGCCACCAATTACTGAGCGATTATCCAGAACTTTGTGAAGCACTGGACAAATATCGCATCAATCCCGGAAATGTCGGCTTTGGTAAAAAGCGCGATGCACAATATGAGATTATGATTGAGAAGGCAGCTGAATATAACAAGGCTGTGCGTATTGGGGTAAATTGGGGAAGCTTGGATATGGATCTTGCTACTCGCTTAATGGATGAGAATGGTAAGAGCGCAACACCAATGCCCGCAGAGGCCGTAACGCGCGAAGCACTCATACAATCCGCGTTGCTAAGTGCTCAAAAGGCAATGAATATAGGGTTGCGTAAAGACCAGATTATACTATCCGCCAAAGTCTCGCGCGTGCCGGATTTAATTCTTGTTTATCGCGCGTTGGCAAAGCGCAGCAATTATGCATTACATCTTGGCTTGACCGAGGCAGGAATGGGCTCAAAAGGCATTGTGGCCACTGCTCTGGCCGAAGGCATATTACTGGCCGAGGGAATAGGGGACACGATCCGCGCTTCATTAACGCCGGAGCCGGGCGGGGACCGTACAATAGAGGTTAAGGTATGTCAGGAGATCCTGCAATCCCTAGGCTTACGTTCTTTTACACCCGAGGTAAGTGCTTGTCCGGGATGTGGACGCACAACTTCAACGTTCTTTCAAGAATTGGCGCAGAAAATTCAACGCTATCTGGATGTTAAAATGCCGATCTGGAAAGAGCAACATCCGGGCGTGGAGACATTAAAAGTCGCCGTAATGGGATGCATCGTAAACGGCCCCGGCGAATCGAAACACGCAGATATAGGTATTTCACTTCCAGGAACAGGCGAGAGCCCTGTGGCACCAGTTTTCATCGACGGTAAAAAAGCCAAAACCTTGCGTGGGGATAATATTGCCGAAGAGTTTCAGGAACTCGTAGAGACCTATATTCGTAAGCGTTATACATCCAGCCCAAGTGACGAGGAGGCCGCATAGCCATGACCGCATTGAATTTAAAAAATAAGAGCTTGTTTAGAACCGAGAGCCATATTGGCGGTGAATGGATCAAAACCGAAAAAACGTTTGATGTTATTAATCCCGCCACAGGCGAGGTATTGGCAAAAGTCGCAAATTGCGGCGCCAAGGAAACCAATCAAGCCATAGAAGCGGCGCATCAAGCCTTTCCCGCGTGGGCGACCAAGACAGCGAAAGAGCGCGGGGCCATCTTGAAAAAATGGTATCAACTGATCATGGATAACAAGGAAGACCTTGGCGCAATCATGACCGCCGAGCAAGGCAAACCATTAAAAGAAGCCATTGGAGAGGTCGGTTATGGTGCCGCATTTGTGGAATGGTTTGCGGAAGAGGGCAAACGTTTATACGGCGACCTAATCCCTAATACTGTATCTGGCACGCGCATTCTTACCACTAAGCAGCCTATTGGCGTTTGCGGCATGATTACGCCTTGGAACTTCCCCTCGGCGATGATTACCCGCAAAATGCCGCCCGCGCTAGCCGCAGGGTGCACAGTAATATCCAAACCCGCCGAAGCAACACCGCTTTCCGCACTGGCGCTTGCCGTGCTGGCCGAAGAAGCAGGATTCCCCAAAGGCGTGATCAATATTGTGACGACAGATGATTCGTCCACTGTCGGCAAAACATTATGTGAGAGCGAGAAGGTGCGCAAAATGTCCTTCACCGGCTCAACCAAAGTCGGAAAAATCCTGATGGAGCAATGCGCGCAAACTATGAAGCGCATGTCATTGGAGCTTGGCGGCAACGCCCCGTTCATCGTTTTTGATGATGCTGACATTGATGCCGCGGTTGAGGGGGCAGTGGCTGCAAAATTCCGTAATTGCGGACAAGTATGCATTGCGCCGAATCGGTTTTACATACAGGATAACATTTACGAAGAATTTGCAGAAAAACTAGCCCATAAAGTTAAAACCATTAAAGCTGGGGATGGATTTGAGGAAGCCTCTGATATTGGGCCGCTAATTAACAAAGCCGGCATGGAAAAAGTGGAAGAACATATTAAGGATGCGGTTGATAAGGGCGCCAAGATATTGGTGGGCGGAGAACGTCACGAAAAAGGCCAAACTTTTTTCCAACCTACCGCTCTGCGTGATATGGGCGATGACATGATGATTGCCAAAGATGAGACTTTTGGTCCCGTTGCACCGTTGTTTCGTTTCAAGAATGAGGGCGATGTCATCACTAAAGCTAATGACACGATTTACGGGCTTGCTTCATATTTCTTCGCCCGTGATATCGGACGCGTCTGGAAAGTGGCGGAGGCTCTGGAATACGGCATGGTCGGTATCAATTCAGGTATGATTTCTACCGAGGTTGCCCCTTTTGGCGGGGTTAAGCAATCAGGCATGGGCCGCGAAGGCTCCAAATACGGTATCGACGAATTTGTCGAAATCAAATATATGCTCATGGGCGGCCTGTCTTAAAATTGTGAAATAATATTGCACTGCGTCTAGCATAGGCGTTTAAGGCTTGATAAACTCCACGCGCAATTCAAATCGTAAAGGAGCTTACAAGCATGATTATCGGCGTCCCCAAGGAAATCAAGACACTGGAACACCGCGTTGGTCTAGTACCATCCTCGGTCAAGGAATTTACCAATAATGGCCACACTGTTCTGATAGAATCGGGCGCAGGCTCCGCGATAAACTTTACCGACCAGCATTATAAAGATGTAGGCGCTGAAATCATCGGCACTGCCCAAGAGATATTCAAGCGTGCCGATATGATCATTAAGGTTAAAGAGCCGCAGCCGAATGAATGTAAAATGCTGCGTGAAAACCAAGTGCTCTTCACCTATTTGCACCTTGCTGCCGATAAACAACAGGCATTGGACCTTATGGATTCGGGCTGTATTGCAATCGCCTATGAAACCGTCACGTGCCGTAATGGCCGTACATTGCCACTGTTAGAGCCAATGAGTGAAATTGCCGGACGCCTTTCCGTTCAAGTTGGTGCCTATAACCTTCAAAAACACATGGGTGGAACAGGCCGACTTATAGGCGGCGTACCGGGCGTGAAACCGGCAGAGGTTCTCATCATCGGAGGAGGGGTGTCTGGCTTCCACGCGGCTCAGATGGCCACTGGATTAGGTGCCAACGTTACCATTCTCGAGCGCAGCAACGAGCGCATGCGTTTCCTTGATGAATATTTCCATGGCCGCGCCAATATTATCTACTCAAACGCCGATACACTGGAGCGGGCTATCACGACATCCGATCTCGTCATTGGCGCCGTTCTTATCCCGGGCGCATCTGCTCCTAAGCTCTTGACCAAAGCCATGCTTCCCAAAATGATACCGGGCAGCGTATTTGTCGACATTGCTATTGATCAGGGCGGCTGCGCCGAGACATCAAAGGCGACCACGCATAATGATCCGACCTATGTGGTAGATAATGTCGTGCATTATTGCGTTGCTAATATGCCTGGCGCTGTCCCGCTTACATCTGCTTTGGCACTTAACCACTCTGTTCTGCCATATGCATTAAAACTGGCAAATCAAGGCTGGGAAAAAGCTTTGGCCGATGATCCGAATTTCAGGAATGGCCTGAATGTTTGCAAAGGAAAAATCACGCATAAGGCCGTAGCCGATGCGCTTGATCTTGAGTTTAAAGAGCATTTATTGGCTGCATAGAAAAAGTTCGCATATTGTGAACTTTTAGCATTGACAGGCCCGCCAGCCTTTCTGTATATATGTCGCCTATTGAGAGTTTGCGCGGGTGTAGCTCAGCTGGTTAGAGCGCCGCCCTGTCACGGCGGAGGCCGCGAGTTCAAGTCTCGTCACTCGCGCCATTCTCGATAACTTTAAAAGAGCCTTCAAGGGCTCTTTTTTATTGGCCGATATAGGGCCAAAGCTTGTTATAAAAATGTAAAATCCTGCGCTTTGACGCCTTTCGTGGGTTTTCTTTTTGATATGAAGGTGATAAAACTTCTAACAAATCTTTTTCAAGAGTTATTGATAAAATGGCCTCACAAGACTTATTGCTAAATTACCTGCCGATATTGATATTCATGAGCATTGCCTGTGTTATTTCTATCGCTATGATTCTCGGCTCTCTACTTTTGGGAAAGCAGAATCCTGATAGTGAAAAAAACTCGGCATATGAATGTGGATTTGATGCTTTTCAGGATGCCCGTAATAAGTTTGATGTCCGGTTTTATCTGGTTTGCCTGTTATTTATTATTTTCGATCTTGAGATCGCCTTTTTGTTTCCATGGGCTATATCCCTTGGAGATATCGGCGTTTTTGGGTTCTGGTCGATGGTCACCTTTCTAAGTGTTTTAACCGTCGGGTTTATCTATGAATGGAAAAAGGGTGCGCTGGATTGGGAGTAACTCCCCCCGAAGCGTATGAAAGCAAAGCATAAAAGAGAAAATCATGGGTCACGATAGAAAAGTCATTTTAGCACCGGATTACGATTTCAAAACGAAATCGCCGTTTCCACCTGCCGAAGAGCAGAATGTAGTGCCCGCTGCCATGACAAAATCACTGGAGGAAAAAGGGTATATTCTCACCCAAACCGATAAGCTTTTTGATTGGGCCCGCACGGGATCACTCTGGCCAATGACCTTTGGTCTGGCCTGTTGTGCCGTGGAGATGATTCATTCTTATATGAGCCGTTATGACCTTGACCGCTTCGGCATGATTCCGCGCCCTTCACCACGTCAATCCGATGTAATGATTGTTGCAGGAACGCTAACCAATAAAATGGCGCCCGCTTTGCGCAAGGTTTATGATCAAATGCCTGAGCCGCGCTGGGTTATTTCAATGGGTTCCTGTGCTAATGGCGGTGGATATTATCATTATTCCTACTCCGTTGTACGCGGTTGCGACCGGATTGTGCCGGTTGATATTTATGTACCGGGATGCCCGCCTACCGCCGAGGCGCTCGTTTACGGCCTCCTGCAACTCCAAAAGAAAATCCAGCGCGAAGATACGCGCATAGCAAGATAAACAAAGGATAAATTTATGCCGGGCGATGCCTTAACAGATTTGGCCGATTATATCGAAGAAGAGCTGGAACATGATGTCAGCAAATATGTCTTCGAAAAGAACGAGCTTGTTATTTTCACAACACCGAAAAGCCTTGATCGCGTGCTGCATTTCCTGCGTGATGATAAAGAAACCCGTTTTGAAATTCTTGTCGATGTGACCGCCGTGGACTATCCAGAGCGCCAGCTGCGTTTTGATGTTGTCTACACTTTGCTGTCCATGAAGCAAAATCACCGCATACGGGTTAAAATTTTTGCGGATGAAGAAACGCTTATTCCGACTATTACTTCTATATATTCCAGCGCAGGCTGGTTTGAGCGGGAAGTTTGGGATATGTACGGAATCATGTTTGATGGCCATCCTGACCTACGCCGTATTCTTACCGATTACGGTTTCGAAGGCCACCCGCAGCGCAAAGATTTCCCGCTAACGGGATATGTTGAGCTACGCTATGACGAAGAACTGAAACGCGTTGTCTACGAGCCGGTAAAATTAACGCAGGATTTCCGCAATTTTGATTATCTCTCTCCTTGGGAAGGTATGACTGATGTCCAGCTTCCCGGCGATGAAAAAGCAACAAAACCGGAGCATGGCTGGGTTGCCTCGAAAAAGGGAGGCGTTTACTAATGACAAAAAAGCGTTTTAATGAAAGCGTAAAATCATCACGCTTTACCGACTCAAGAAACCCTTACTCAATCATTGAGGGTGTATTAAATAAAAAGGCGCCTTATACACGCATCCAGACAACAACCGAAACGAACACGGTAAACCATGACCCTATCTGAACCTTTAGATATAGAAATCGCCGAAGAAACGCAAATCAAGCCGTTCACTATGAATTTCGGGCCACAACACCCGGCGGCGCACGGCGTGCTACGCCTTGTGCTGGAAATGGAGGGCGAGATTGTCGAGCGCGCCGATCCGCATATCGGCCTGCTTCACCGCGGCACAGAAAAGCTGATTGAATACAAAACCTATATGCAGGCCGTGCCATATTTCGACCGCCTAGATTACGTTGCACCAATGAATCAAGAGCACGCTTTTGCGCTCGCCACGGAAAAGCTTCTAGGCATTACTGTACCAAAACGCGGGCAGTATATCCGTATACTCTTTGCCGAACTAGGCCGTATCTTAAACCACATTCTCAACGTCACCACCTATGCCCTTGATGTTGGGGCAATAACGCCGTCTCTTTGGGGCTTTGAGGAGCGTGAAAAAGGCATGGAATTTTACGAGCGCGTAAGCGGCGCCCGCCTTCATGCGAATTACTTCCGCCCCGGCGGCGTGGCTTTTGATATGCCGGCAGGTCTAGCTGAAGACATGATGACATGGTGCGAGGAGCTACCAGCGTTTTTAAACGATCTGCACACGCTATTGAGCGATAACCGGATCTTCAAACAACGCACCGTTGATATCGGCGTGGTGAGCGAGCAAGAGGCCATGGATTGGGGTTTTTCCGGCCCGATGCTCCGTGGCTCCGGCATTGCATGGGATTTACGCAAGTCGCAGCCTTATGATTCCTATGAGGAAATGGATTTTGATATTCCTGTGGGTAAAACCGGTGATTGTTACGCCCGTTATTTGGTGCGTATGGAGGAAATGTTCCAATCCATCCGCATTATGAAACAGTGTCTGGAAAATATGCCAAAGGGCGCATATAAATCGGATGATTATAAAGTCTCCCCGCCGCCACGTGCCGAAATGAAAGCCTCTATGGAGGCCATGATCCACCATTTCAAACTTTTCACCGAAGGCTATCACGTGCCAGAGGGCGAGACCTACACTGCTGTGGAGGCTCCCAAAGGTGAATTTGGCGTATATCTTGTCAGCGATGGTACGAATAAACCTTACCGCTGCCGCATCCGCGCTCCGGGATTCCCGCATTTGCAGGCCTTTGATTTCATGAGCAAGGGCCACCAATTGGCCGATGCCGTGTCCATTATCGGCTCCCTTGATATCGTATTCGGAGAAATTGACCGATGAAGAAACCATTTGATTTAAACGCCGATTATCAGCCCGTTAGCTTTGAGTTTACCAAAGCCAATCAGAAGAAGATTGAAAAGATAATCGCAAAATATCCTAAAGGCCGTCAGAAAAGTGCGACCATGCCCTTGCTTGATCTAGCGCAGCGTCAAATGGCAGAGCAGGGTATGAAAGCCAACCCACCTGTTGGGGGCTGGATTCCTCGCGCGGCGATGGATGAAATTGCACGGATACTGGATGTACCGGCCGTGAAGGTTTATGAAGTCGCCAGTTTCTATTCCATGTATAACATGGCGCCTGTCGGGAAATATCTTATTCAGGTTTGCACCACCACGCCTTGCTGGCTTTGTGGTTCCGACGAAGTTGTCAAAACCTGTAAGGATTATCTGGGTATTGGCATGAACGAGACAACAAAAGACGGGAAATTTTCGTTGATGGAAGTTGAATGTCTCGGGGCGTGCGTAAATGCGCCGATGGTGCAGATCAACGATGATTACTTTGAGGATCTGACCGAGAAGAACATGAAAGAAGTTCTGGAGTTGCTCTCCGAAGACATGAAGCCGAATGTCGGATCACAAAAAGGGCGCAAAGGCTCTATGGCCGTATCCGGTCCGACCACATTAGACAAACAAGCCAAGAAAGCCGGAGTAGCCTAAATGCTATCAGATCAGGACCGCATCTTTACCAATATTTACGGCTGGCAGTCTTTTTCGTTGAAAGAAGCGAAGAAGCGAGGCGATTGGTACAAAACTGCCAATATTATAAAGCTTGGCCGCGATAAAATTATCGAGGAAATGAAAGCCTCCGGCCTACGCGGTCGTGGCGGTGCGGGTTTTCCGACAGGTCTGAAATGGTCTTTTATGCCCAAAGACAGCGGCAAGCCGCATTATCTGGTTGTAAATGCCGATGAATCAGAGCCTGGCACGTGTAAAGATCGCGATATTTTACGCTACGAGCCGCATAAATTACTGGAAGGGTGCCTAATTGCCGGTTTTGCTATGGGCGCCAATGCTGCTTATATATACATTCGGGGCGAATTTTATAATGAGGGATCAGAAGTCGAACGCGCAATTGCAGAAGCCTATGACGACGGATTATTAGGAAAAAATGCCGCGGGGTCTGGCTGGGATTTTGATATCTATCTGCATCGCGGGGCTGGGGCCTATATTTGCGGTGAAGAAACCGCGCTTATTGAATCCCTTGAGGGTAACAAAGGCCAGCCGCGTAACAAACCGCCGTTTCCGGCCATGGCGGGCCTATATTCTTGCCCGACCACTGTGAATAATGTCGAAACAATCGCAGTTGCCCCCACCATTCTACGCCGGGGAGGAGGGTGGTTCTCCGGCCTTGGGCTTAATGAAAAAAATGCAGGCACAAAGCTGTTTTGTATTTCCGGCCATGTAAACCAGCCTTGTAACGTTGAAGAAGAAATGGGAATTTCCCTGAAAGAACTAATTGAACGTCATTGCGGAGGCGTGCGCGGCGGCTGGGACAATTTAATGGCAGTTATTCCTGGCGGCTCTTCCACACCAGTATTACCAAAAGAAACCTGCGATTCGATTCATATGGATTTTGATTCCCTGAAAGAAGCCGGCAGCGGCCTTGGCACGGCAGGCGTTATCGTAATGGATAAATCCACCGACATCGTTTACGCCATTGCGCGGCTTTCGCAATTTTATATGCATGAAAGCTGCGGTCAGTGTACGCCGTGCCGTGAAGGCGCCGGCTGGCTCTGGCGCGTTATGACACGTATGGTGAAAGGGCAGGCAACAATCGAAGAGATTGATATGCTTTATGAAGTAACCAAAGAAATCGAAGGCCATACTATTTGCGCCCTAGGAGATGCCGCCGCATGGCCGGTACAGGGCTTAATCCGTCATTTCCGCCCAGAAATGGAAAAGCGCATCATGGAATACCGTAAAGCTGCAGCATGAGGATGACTTTCTTCACAGTTGCTAAAAACAGCAGGCCGGACGATCCGGCGATGAAAACTGTGACCATGCCTAGTGGAACGCAGGCAAAAATAATGCGCCGCGACGTTTACGAAAGAGCTTTGCAGGCAGCGAATAATAAATTAAAAGAAGGGCACCTCGATAGTTTTACTAACCTTGGCCAATCTTAAACTCCAGCTTGTTTAAATTAAGCGATTTTCTTTTTCGCGACTTCGAAATATTGCGCGGCGTTCTGAAACAGGCGGATGCCATCGGCATTTTCCGGTAATTCCACACCTTCCCGCTGTGCGGTGTCTTTCAATACATCGAAATCATCGCGTTGCCAAGTGAACATACCGCGCTCCGGATGGGGCATAATGGCCAGCACTTTCCCGCTCTGATCGGTCAGGGCGGCGATGTCATCTATGGAACCGTTTGGATTAAACGGAAACTCACCATTTGCCGGGCTTCCGTCATGCTTGCAATAGCGCGCGGCAATCTGACCATTCTTCGAAAGGCGCGCCAACACATCATCGCCCATGATAAAACGCCCTTCGCCATGCGCGACAGGAACATGCATGGTATGAATTCCAGCCAGCCATGGCGAATCGCTCTCGATTTTCAAATCAACCCAGCGGCATTGATAGCGCGCGGACATATTATGCGTTACAGCAATTACGCGCTCCCCAAATTTTTGATCGAAAGAGGGAATAAGACCGAGATTGGCCAGAATTTGACACCCATTACAAATGCCAATGGTCAGCGTATCGCGGGCAGTGAATTTCTTCAAAGGCTCCCATAAAGCCAGTTTCATTTTCTGAGCAAACGCATTTCCAGAGCCTGTATCATCGCCATAGGAAAATCCACCCGGAATGGCCAGAATATCATAGTCATCCAGCATGCCCGGATCTTCAATAAGGTCGTTAATGTGGCGAATATCGCTTAAAAGGCCGCAATATTTAAATGCCTGCTGTGTCTCTTCCTCGCAGTTCAATCCATATCCGGCAATCACTAGGGCTTTAGCACTCATGCTTTAATA
>CAXBAL010000018.1:0-14871 GCA_963973475.1 uncultured Micavibrio sp. | reverse complement strand
ATTTGAATTTCAAGCGTGAGCAGGGCGGTCTGGTAATTCATGTCAGCGGCCGCTTTTCTGCCGATATAGAGCAAACATGCGTGGTATCACTGGAGCCTATGCATTCCCATATCGAGGAGGATTTCGAGGCCTGGTATGGCGATATGGAACAAGCGGTATCCTTTACCAAAGTTAAACATCAAAAAGAAGCGCAACGCCAACACGGCGAAGCGCCGATTGTTGCGGAAAAAGATGACCCAGAACCTATAGAAAACGGTAGGCTGGATCTGGGAGATATTGTCATGCAATTTGTCTCCCTATCCATTGACCCGTTTCCGCAAAAAGAAGGCGTGGAATTGGGCGAGGGCGAAGTGCCCGCCATTAAGGAAGCCGCGCCTGAGCGCAAAAACCCCTTTGCCAAGCTGCAGGAATGGAAAGACAAGCAGCACGGTAAAGAGTAAGAAAATTTACTGGCAGGCATAGAAAATGTAAGAATTTTCTTGCTATCGCCTTGAATTTTCGGTATCAACACATTTCGTTTTGTAATGAATTTATAAAGAGACATAAGACAATGGCTGTACCAAAGAGAAAAACAACACCGTCCAAGCGCAATATGCGCCGCGCACATGATGCCTTGAAGACAGAAAACTGGGTGGAAGATTCCCACACTGGCGAGCCAAAGCGCCGTCACCACATCGACCTGAAAACAGGTATGTATAAAGGCAAGCAAGTTCTTAGCGAGCGCGACTAAGCTTTTTGTAACAAAATTTTTATTGTGGCCACTTTCGTCTAGTTCCCTAGCAAGTGGCCATAATTTCATTTATACTCTGCCCGCGGCGCACAGCCGTTTTGATCTATTTTCAACAAAGAGATAAAATCCCGTGGCACAAACCATTAAAATTGCTCTGGATGCAATGGGCGGCGATATAGGGCCGGAAGCGGTGATTCCCGCAGCCCAGATGGTAGCCAAGAATACGGCCAATTTGCACTTTCTTATCTATGGGGATGAATCCCGCATTCTGCCTTTACTGGCAAAGCACCGTCACTTGCGCGGGATATCTACTGTCATACACACCGATAAATTTGTTGCCAGCGACGAAAAACCCTCCACAGCTTTGCGTAATGGCAAGGGCTCGTCCATGCGCCTTGCGATTGAGGCCGTGAAAGAAGGCAAAGCCGACGCCATTGTATCGGCGGGTAATACGGGCGCCCTGATGGCCATTGCCAAGATTGTTTTAAAGACCGTACCCGGTATTCACCGTCCTGCCATTGCCAGTATATTCCCAGGTCTAAAGGGGCAAACGATTATGTTGGATTTGGGTGCGAACGTACTGGTGGATGCCGAAAACCTCGCGCAGTTTGCCGTGCTCGGCGCTGTGTTCGCCAAGGCGCACAAAAAGATAGCTGTGCCGAGTGTTGGCTTGCTCAATGTCGGAACAGAAGACACCAAAGGGCCCGACCATGTTAAAGGCGCCGCCAATATTCTCGCCAATGTCGATTTCCCGGGCCATTACCGCGGTTTTGTCGAAGGCACGGATATCATGACGGGCGAGGTTGATGTGATTGTCAGTGATGGCTATGCCGGCAATATTGCCCTGAAATCAATTGAGGGCGCAGGAAAGATGATCTCGACTTCATTTAAAGATTCGCTGCGCAGTGACCCGCTGGCTATAGTGGGCGGCCTTTTATCTTTCTTTGCGCTGAAACGGTTTAAGGCCAAGGTTGACCCACGGCTGTATAATGGCGGGGTTTTTCTGGGCCTGAACGGGATATGCGTAAAAAGCCATGGCGGCAGTGATGCCCTCGGTATTTCCAGCGCCATTCGTCTTGCCTGTAATCTGGCACGTGAGGGATATATTAAAACTGTGAGTGAGGATATCGGCCATTTAATGAGTCAGGAAACCTTGCTGACCGAGGGGGCCTATAGAGATTAAGCCATGACAAGACGCGCCGTTATTCAAGCCACCGGAAGCTTTTTACCTAAGAACATCATGACCAATAAGGACATGGAAGCGGTTGTCGAGACCACGGCAGAGTGGATCGAGCAGCGCAGCGGCATCAAGCAGCGCCATATTGGCGGCAAGGATGAGACTACAGCCGATCTGGCCATTGCCGCGGCAAAGGACGCCCTGGAAAGTGGCGGCATTGACCCGAACAGCATTGATTGCATTATCGTGGCCACCACCACACCCGACCAGACCTTCCCCGCCGTGGCCGTAAAGGTGCAGGCGGCATTGGGTATCCCCCAAGGCATTGCCTTTGATGTGCAGGCGGTGTGTACGGGCTTTGTCTATGCGCTCGGCGTGGCCAATAGCTTTATTGTGAGCGGACAAGCGAAGAAAATTCTCGTTATCGGGGCAGAAATGATGAGTAAAATCCTGAACTGGGAAGACCGCACGACGTGCGTTCTGTTCGGTGACGGGGCGGGAGCGATCGTGCTGGAGGCTGATGAGAGCGGGCAGGGCACGCTAGATGACCGCGGTATATTCTCCAGCCACCTGCATGCCAATGGCGCACAAAAAGATTTGCTGTATGTAAATGGCGGCCCCTCAAGTACGGGCACTACGGGGCATATCGTGATGCAGGGCAAAGAAGTGTTCAAATACGCGGTGCAGTATATGTCCGACGTTGTGAAGGAAACGCTGGCCGCGAATAATATCGAGCCGTCCGATATCGACTGGCTGGTTCCACATCAGGCCAATATCCGTATTATTGAATCAACCGCCAAGAAATTAGGCATGAGCATGGATAAGGTTGTCGTAACTGTTGATAAGCACGGCAATACCTCGGCGGCTTCTATTCCACTGGCGCTGGATAGTGCGGTGAAAAGCGAGCGCATCAAACGTGGGGATATGCTTTTGATTGAAGGGATGGGCGGCGGCTTGACTTGGGGCGCGGTGCTGGCTCGTTTCTAGTCTTTCCAATAATCACAACCAATCATAATTACCTTAAAAAACCATGCTTACTATCTGTAAGTGCGTAAAAAATTGGGGATAGCACCGATTAGATTATTGACCTGAATAGCGGGGCAATCTAGGTTATATTCATACAAAGATATTATTGAAGGAGACCATCATGGATAGTCGTACCATTACACGCGCAGACCTCGCCGAGGCCGTATATAAAGAAGTTGGCCTGTCCAGAAATGAATCCTCCGAGTTGGTGGAAACCGTAATCGAGGAAATCTCAGACGCGCTCGTGGCGGGTGACAATGTAAAGATTTCATCTTTCGGCAGTTTCTCTATCAAAGAAAAGGGCGAGCGCATTGGCCGCAATCCGAAAACCGGTGTCGAGGTTCCTATCTCGCCGCGTAAGGTTCTGGTGTTCCGCGCCTCACATGTTTTAAAAGACCGCATCAACGGCAAGGCTTAGGATAAGCTTTATAGTAATTAGAAAAATTCAATTTCGGGGGAATAAAAATGACATCACAAACAGGGACATATAATAAAACCGCAAATAACGATGCAGGCACAGCCAAAAGCAGCGTTGATAAATCACGCAAATCCAAAAGCGCTTTCCGCACGATCAGCGAGGTCGCCGATGAACTGGACGTGCAGCAGCATGTGTTGCGTTTTTGGGAAACCAAATTCTCGCAAGTGCGTCCGTTAAAGCGCGGCGGCGGCCGCCGTTATTACCGCCCCGAAGATGTCGAGTTGTTAAAGCGTATCCATGAACTGCTCTACACCGAGGGTTATACCATCAAGGGCGTACAGAAGCTCTTCCGTCAAAACGGCAAAAACTCCGTCCTTGAAGGCGAAGTTGGCGGCGCGAGCGCGGTGATTGAGGCTCCAGCGAAACCAACACCTACAGCAAAACACTCAACAGGGCTCAACGCCGAGCAGAAATCCGTCTTGAAAGATATGTTGAGCGAGTTGAAAGATTTGCGTGCAATGGTCGGCGGCGCGAGCTAATCCGCCGCTTACATAAACATTTGCCTTATGGGATAAAATAATTTATACCATTGCAAGTTCGGAGCGTAGCGCAGTCTGGTAGCGCGCTCGCCTGGGGGGCGAGAGGTCGTGGGTTCGAGTCCCGCCGTTCCGACCATTATTCCCAATCAAGTAGCATGAGCCATGAGCATTCATATCGGAAACATAAAGATTGATGATCCGGTTTTTCTGGCGCCTTTATCCGGTATCTCCGATTTACCGTTCCGCCGCGTAGTGAAGCAATATGGCGCAGGGCTGGTGTTTTCCGAGATGATCGCCAGCCGGTCTATGTTACAGCACAGCCGTGAATCGTTAAAAATGAGTACATCTTGCGCCGAGGAATTTCCGATGGCGGTGCAATTGGCGGGGTGTGAACCTGAGGTGATGGCGCAAGCGGCGCAGATGAATGTGGACCGCGGCGCGGCGATTATCGACATCAATTTCGGATGTCCGGTTAAGAAGATTGTGAACAAGCTGGCCGGATCGGCGTTAATGCGCGAGATTGGTCTGGCCACAGAGATTATGGCGGCAACGGTCAAGGCCGTTGATGTACCCGTGACCGTAAAAATGCGCCTTGGTTGGGACGAACAATCCATTAATGCGCCTGAGCTTGCACGCCGCGCCGAGGATGTCGGCGTAAAAATGGTCACTATCCATGGCCGCACGCGCCAGCAAATGTATAAGGGCAGCGCCGATTGGATCGCTATTGCCGAGGTCAAACAAGCCGTTAGTATTCCTGTCATTGCCAATGGCGATATCAATACGCCGGAGCAGGCCAAAGAAGCGCTCAGACTATCGGGCGCGGACGGTGTTATGATCGGCCGCGGGACGCAAGGTAAGCCGTGGGTAGTCCGCGATATTATTCATTACCTGCGAGGTGAGGCTATTCCGGCGCCTCCAAATCCAGATGAAATGCATACCCTTATCCTGGGTCATTATGATGCAATCATTGAGTATTACGGTGAGCGTAGCGGCGTTCCGCTCGCCCGCAAGCATTTGGCATGGTATGTAAGCGGCATGCACGGCGCAAATGCATTTCGTGAACGGGTCAACAAGCTCTCTGACCCGCAAATGGTGCGCGGTGAGATTAATACACTCTTCGAAGCGGATTTAAAAAAAGCAGCTTAAAATTTTATAGTGCAACTATATTATTCATTTCCAGGCACCAAGGCAGGCACCTCATCAATATAGGGAGCCACGCTTTGTTCAGCCTCAACAACACGGGTTTGATTTTGCTGTTGCGCCTGCAAGATATCTGCGCGGCAAGCAGCAGCGGCGGCATAACGCAGGCGCAAGATGGCTTCTGCATTTTCAGCAGGGCTCATTGTAAGATGGGAATCAGAAGTTATGCCCAGTGTTTGCAGGATGCTCGTCGCTTCGCTCACTGTGGCCTCGCCTGTATTACCCAAAGTAACATCCAGCATTGTTGGGTCTTGCAGGGGTATTTCACAAGGTATGCCGTTCGAGATGATCGTAAGACTTGTATCGGAGGGAATAACATAGAGATTGTCAGAGAGCATAATAGGGGCAGACGGGTTGCTGCTGGTAATGCTGTCGATAATTTCCTTTTCATTATTATTGTACATATTGGTCAACGAGAAAGCCAGACCGAGCCCAGTAATGAATGCCCCGATCGGAACGCTAAATTTCGCGATAGTTTTTGCAGAGGAAGAAGCCGCATTTGCAAAGCTCTCTCTCCATGTTGTTTTATTTGTTGTGTCGCTAGAGGCTTCCGAGGGGGAGTTATGTTCTGGCGTTGTCATGCTTCGCGTCCTGTTCTGTATGTTCTTTTATGTGAATTTACAGCAACCTAGCATTATTCGTTTTGATTTGCCAATATCAGGTTATAAATTCCTGCAACCTCAAGATAGGACAGCTCAAATGTATAGTGTTTATGTAACGTGCGCCGATAAGGATGAAGCCAAGAAGATAGCCGGCCTAGCCATAGAAAAGGGTCTAGCCGCCTGCGCCAATATATTTCAAGCGCATGAGGCGTTGTATTTTTGGGAGGGCTCGATGCAATGCGATAAAGAGGTCGCAATGATATTGAAGACCTCAAAAACACGCTATAAAGAGCTGGAGACTCTCATTGCCGCCAATCATAGTTATGATGCACCCTGCATTCTTGCGTTTCCGGCTCAGGATGGAAATTCGGCATTTTTAGAATGGATAGATCAATCAACCGAAGCAAAGGCTTAAGCGCGAGGTACTTAAATACCTTTGTGTTAACAGCCTGTAATTTATTACAAATTTTGTTGACAGAGGCGATAAATATCGTCATAACAGCCCATATCTTTGAAAAAGGAAGTAAGAACAATGAAAACATATTCGATTAAACCAAGCGAGATCGAGAAAAAATGGCTTATCGTTGACGCGGAAGACGTCATCCTTGGCCGTCTTGCGTCTCAAGTTGCCATGCGTCTGCGCGGCAAGCACAAACCATCTTTCACACCGCACATGGATTGCGGCGATAACGTGATTGTTATCAATGCTGATAAAGTCCAGTTGACAGGTAACAAGCGCGAGCAGGATATTTTCTACTGGCACACAGGTTACCCGGGCGGTATCAAGCAACGCTCCAAAGGTCAAATCCTTGAAGGCAAACACCCTGAGCGCGTTGTAGAAAAAGCCGTTGAGCGTATGTTGCCAAAAGGCCCATTGGGTCGTCAGGTAATGAGCAATCTGCGCGTCTACGCCGGAACCGAGCACCCACATGAAGCGCAAAAGCCAGAAGTTCTGGATGTTGCCGGAATGAATGCAAAGAACAAGAGAGTTTAAGACATGGCTGATAAGAAAACAGAAACAGTAAGTGATTTAAAAGATTTGGGTCAGGCCGTTAAGGATGACGCAAAGGCAACAGGAACAGCGCCAGCAACTGAAGCAAAAGCCGATGACGCCGCGACAGAAACAGCGCCAGAAAAGCGCGAGCCGAAGATTGACAAGCTGGGCCGTGCCTATGCAACCGGACGCCGTAAAGACGCCGTTGCCCGTGTATGGCTGAAAAAAGGCAGTGGTAAGATCATCGTCAATGGTAAAGACCAGACGAATTACTTCTCCCGTAAAACGCACCAGCTCATCATGAACCAGCCGTTTTTGGTTGTGAATGCTGCCGGTCACTATGACATTATGTGCACCGTTAAAGGCGGCGGTCTGTCCGGCCAAGCCGGTGCGGTTCGTCATGGTATTTCACGCGCGTTGGAAAACTTTGATCCGGCTCTGCGCCCACCTTTGAAAAAAGCAGGCATGCTGACCCGTGATGATCGTATTGTCGAGCGTAAGAAAGTCGGTAAGCACAAGGCCCGTCGTTCCAAGCAGTGGGCGAAGCGTTAAGCAAACAAGTTTCAAGGGTTACATATCTCCTCTACAAGTTTGTAATTCTTGGCAACCGAAAAAGCCTTTCTCTATAATCAGAGGGAGGCTTTTTCTATTGCGATGGACTTAAATATACGAGAAGGGTAAACTCGCACTATGAAGCCGCTTATCAAAACAATCCGCAACAAGACCCCGCGCTATGATCGTAATAAAACCTTCGTGGCCGAAACGGCTTGCCTGATCGGCGATGTTCGCATTGGCGCGGACAGTTCTATTTGGTATGGCTGTACACTTCGGGGTGATGTAAATAATATCAAGATCGGTGCGCGTACAAATATTCAGGATGGCACTGTCATTCACGTATCATCAACGACACAAGGCACCTATATCGGGGATGATGTGACGGTGGGGCATATGGCTCTATTACATGCATGCACAATCGGAAACCGAGCCTTTATCGGGATGCAGGCGTGTATTATGGATGATGCAAAAGTCGAAGATGATGCCATGGTAGCAGCTGGCGCATTAGTAACCCCCGGTAAAGTAGTGCCCTCCGGCCAGCTATGGGGCGGCAGCCCAGCCAAATATATGCGGGATTTAACAAAAGAAGAGCTGGCATTCCTTAAATTTTCGGCAGAGCGCTATGTGCAACTCAGCCGAGAATATTTGTAATAGGCTCACAAATAGCGTTAGAACATGCCGGGATAAATAGTAGTTTCAGGAAAAATATCCTCTGGCTTATAACGCTTGATATCTTTTCTGTCCAGATCACGTCCGGTTACAATTTTATGCACATCTTCCAGATTGCCTTCAGCATGCAGAATTTCATATACGCTCGTTTTTTCATCGACAATAATACCAAGGTTGTTAATTTGGCTTGGCCGCCAAGCTGGTTGGTAAGCAAATTCCAGATTGCAACCACGTTCTTTCATCTTTTTTTCGATTTCATATAACTCGTGCGTATGCAGAGAATTAGCAGGAGCCTCGCCTGCAAAAAAGTTTTTCACCTTGTCAAATACAGACCGCAATGATGTTTTCATAAAATTACCTCCTTGTTAAATATAAGCAGTGTTATCATAACGTTATACTTATGTCTATAAGTAGCGCATTTTGACATAGCTTCCCGGGGCGTCTTCAATGGCTTTACCGACCTTGCGGGCGGCAACTTTTTCACCAGCGCGCGGTTTGATCCATTTCAGCCAGTACGGCCACCATGAACCTTGAAATTCAGTAGCATCTTCCAACCATTCATCGGGCGTACCGGGCAATTTATTGGAGCTCCAATAGCAATATTTGTTCTTGTCCGGATGATTGACCACGCCCGCTGTATGCCCGGACGCCGCCAAAGTGAATTTCACTTCGCCGCTAAAGAGTTGCGTACCGGCATAGGTGGCACGCCACGGAGCGATATGGTCTTCACGGGTAGAGAGGAAATAAGCCGGAATTTTGATCTTTGTTACATCAATCGGCGTATCGTTGATTTTAATACCACCCGGTTTGCAAAGTAAATTATCGCGGTACATGTTACGCAAATAAAAGCTGTGCATGGCCGCCGGCATGTTGGTGGCATCATCATTCCAAAAGAGCAGATCAAACGGAAATGGCTCTTTGCCCATCAAGTAATTATTAATCACAAAGGACCATATCATATCATTCGCACGGAGCAGGCTGAAAGTCTTGTTCAGATGTTTGCCGTCGAGTAAGCCAGTCTCGGCCATGGTTTTGTCTAGCAAATCAAGCTGCGCGTCATCCATGAAAAGTTTCATATCACCGGCGAGTTCAAAATCAATGAGCGTGGTAAAGAATGTGGCTGAGGCAATGCGGTCCGATTTTTTATGCGCGGCTAAATAGGCCAAGGTAATAGTTAGCAAAGTGCCGCCCAAGCAATAGCCAATAGCGTTAATAGATTTCTCGCCTGTGATTTTTTCAATCTGGTCGAGCGAGGCCAGCACGCCTTCTTCCATATAATCTTCGAAGCGCTTTTTCGCTAGTTTGGAATCAGGATTTACCCATGAGACAACAAAAACCGTAAAGCCCTGATCAACGGCCCATTTGATATAGGAGTTTTCGGCTTTTAAATCCAGAATGTAATATTTATTGATCCAAGGAGGCAGGATTAGAAGCGGCTTTTTAAAGACCTGCTTGGTTGTGGGTTCGTACTGAATAAGCTGCATGAGATCATTTTGATAAACCACTTTGCCCGGTGTGGTAGCAATATTCTCTCCAAGCTTGAACATTTCATAACGTGTGGTGGCAACAGATAGCTGCCCCTTACCGCGCTCTAAATCCTCAAGAAGATTTTGTAGACCCTTTACCAAGTTTTCGCCGCCAGTGGAAATTGTCTCTTTCAACACTTCGGGATTGGTGAGCACGAAGTTTGATGGGGATAGTGCGTTAGCATAAAGCTGGGTATAAAATTCCAGCTTTTTCTTATCTTCATCCTTAAGCCCTTGCGTTTCCTCTATCATTTTTGTCAATGATTGGCAGGTCAGCAAATAGGATTGCTTGATAAAATCAAAAAGGGCATTTTCCTGCCATTCAGGCGCACGGAAACGGCGATCTTTCGCCTCGGGCGTTATTACATCATCCGAGGCCTCACCCAAGAATTTCATCATAGAGCCTTGCCAGATTTGTAGCCAGCTACTCCAGTATTCGGATTGCAGCCTGATAATATGCTGCGGATCTTCGCTAACCCTCTCGATAAAGTCCAGATAGGCTTGACGAACATTGAACGGGTCAAGATTCTGGTTCTCTATATCCCCAGAATAGCGCTCCATATATTCGCTCATGAGCGGCAGCGCACGTTCCCAAGCTTCGGCCATTGCTTTGGCAAAGGCCGAAGGATCAGGCAATTTCACTGAATCGTCCTGATTATCTTCAGGCTTTGTGCCTTTATGTTGTGAACTCATGGTCGATGCCTCTTGATCAATGTGCCAATTCCGCACTACGATACACTATATTTTATGAGGAGAGAACACTTGCGCACAATGAATAAATTTTTACTGATCAGCCTTTGCGGCGTAATGCTTTCGGCCTGTTCCGGCAATGAAGAAGTTATTGAAGTCGAAAAGCCGCGCGGCGGGGCAACTGTGGATTTAACCAGCGGTCAGGTTTATGACGATTTCAATGATATTGATATCGTCAGCACCGCGCAGGGTGTAAGCACTTCAAATGTCGAAATATTCTCGCTGGATGGCGCGCCTGCAAATTCAAGCGTGTCCTTTGATTCTCCTGCGCCGGACCGCGTGCAAGGGCCTGTAGGTAACAGCAGCGTAGAAATATCTTCTATCGGGCAGCCGGATATTTCCTATGCCCGTACATTACGCCCGCCAAGCTACCGCGATGCACCCGTAACGCGCGCAGAGCCGGAGCAAGGCAATTTCGTTAATATCGCGGCTCCTGGTGAGCCGATGATCCGCATTTATTTCGATCATGGCTCTACTGATCTGGACACACAGGACGTGCAGAAAATTGCGTCTATCGGGCAAAAATATAACGCCAATCAGGGCAATATCATCAGCGTGGAAGGTCATGCCAGCGAGCGCGCCGATTATGAGGATCCGGTGAAGCGTAAGGAAGCCAATTTGAAAGTCTCTATGGACCGAGCCTATGCTGTGGCCAGGGCCTTGATATATAACGGTATTCCTGCCAGTTCAATTCGCACCGTTGCCTGGGGTGAAGAGCGCCCGCCGGAACAAACGGAGGGCATGGACGCAGAATCCGCCGCAAGACGGGTTGAAATCCTCTCCGTTTCGGGGCAGTAATAACGCTAAGCGTATTGCATAACGATAAAAAATATAAGAGGAGGGGTTTATGAGCAAGCCATTAAGGCTGGCGATTGCCGGTTTGGGTACTGTTGGTGTTGGTGTCATAAAGATAATACAGCAACATGCCGATATGATAGAAAGCCGAGCTGGCAGGCCGGTCACAATCACCGCCATTAATGCCCGCACGCGCGACAAAGACCGCGGCGTTGATGTGAACGGCTATCAGTGGATGGATGGTGCCGCGGAATTCGCAAACATGGATGATGTCGATGTCGTGGTTGAACTTGTTGGTGGATCAGACGGATTGGCGCTTGATCTGGCGAAGAAAGCCTTGGGCAACGGCAAGCATTTTGTAACAGCCAATAAGGCACTGATGGCACATCATGGCTTTGAGTTAGCCGCACTGGCCGAGAAAAACGGTGTTAGCCTATCTTACGAGGCAGCTGTCGCTGGCGGTATTCCAATCATCAAAGCCATGCGCGAAGGCTTTGCCGGAAATGACATTCAGGCCGTTTACGGCATCTTGAACGGTACGTGTAATTATATCTTGAGCGAGATGCGCGAGACCGGACGCGATTTTGATGATGTGCTGAAAGAGGCGCAAGAGCTTGGCTACGCCGAGGCCGATCCGAGTTTTGACATTGATGGAGTGGATGCGGGGCATAAGCTTTGCCTTTTGACAGCGCTGGCCTTTGGCACGAAACCGGAGTTCACTTCGTTAGAGATGACGGGAATTCGTCATATTAACGCCACAGATATTTCCTTTGCGTCCGAGCTTGGATACCGGATTAAATTGCTGGGAATTGCGCGCCGTCACGGGGGCAGTATCATGCAAGTGCTGGAGCCTTGCCTCGTGCCGAAAAATTCGACCCTAGGCACGGTAGAGGGCGTTTATAATGCCGTTCATATCGAGGGCGATCACGTCATGACTGGCCATCTGGTCGGACGCGGCGCGGGCGAGGGGCCTACCGCCTCTGCAGTGATGGCCGATATTATCGACATTGCACGCGGCTTTAATGTGCCTGCCTTTGGCGTTCCGGCCAGCAAGCTGACCGATGCCAAATGGGTTGATGTCGGCGAGACGGTGAATTGCTATTACATTCGCCTGAATGTGCTGGACGAGCCGGGCGTGCTGGCAGAGGTTTCTGCGATTTTGCGCGATAACAATGTCTCGATTGAAGCGTTCTTGCAACGCGGCCGTGACCCCGGCCAGCCAGTCCCGCTGGTTATGACCACGCATGAGACCAAGCACAAAGACATGACGGCGGCCTGCGCGGCGATGGAAAAAATCAAATCCGTGCTTGAGAAGCCTTGCCTGATCCCGATTGAGAACATAGAGTAGGCGCAGTTTTTATTTGATGAAAGGAACCATTAGTAATGAGTTCACAAGCGAAAGTAACCAATATGCCTGAAAATGATGCCTTTATGGACCGCAACCTTGCGCTGGAAGTAGTACGCGTAACAGAAGCCGCCGCGCTGGCATGTTCATCACAGGTTGGGCGCGGCGATAAAGAAGCCGCCGATCAGGTTGCCGTCGATGCAATGCGCAGTGCGCTGAATTCCCTGCATATCAGAGGCCGCGTTGTTATAGGGGAGGGCGAGCGCGATGAAGCGCCAATGCTCTATATCGGTGAAGAAGTCGGCAGCGGCAAAGGCCCGCGTATTGATATTGCGCTCGATCCGTTGGAAGGCACCGACATTACAGCGGCGGGCGGCCCGAAGGCGGCTTTCTCAACGCGCCTGATGTCTATATGGATAAAATAGCCGTGGGCGCCGGGATTGATAAAAACATTCTGGATCTGGACGCGCCGATTGGTGATGTTTTGCAAAAGCTGGCCAAAGAAAAGGGCGGAACAGTAAACGAGCTTATGGTCTGCGTTCTTGATCGCCCGCGTCATCATGATTTGATTAAAGCCATCCGCGAAGCGGGAGCCCGCATCAGCCTCATTCAAGACGGTGATGTCAGTGCGGTGATTGCCACAAGCGACCCCGATACCGGCATTGATATGTATGTCGGCAGCGGCGGCGCGCCCGAAGGCGTCCTGGCCGCGGCGGCTTTGCAGTGCATCGGCGGGTCAATGCTAGGTCGCCTGACCTTCCGCAATGATGACGAGCGCGAACGCGCAGATCGCTGGGGCATCAAGGATTTAAATGCGATTTACACCACCGATGATCTGGCCAAGGGCGACAATGTAATGTTCGCCGCAACTGGCGTGACAGATGGTACGATGCTGCGCGGCGTGCGCCGTTATGCGGGCGGGGCGAAAACGTCCTCACTTGTAATGCGCTCCAAATCCGGCACGGTGCGCCGCATTGAGGCCACGCATAACTTCAAGCGCAAGGACTGGGTCCTTTAAAGCAAATGTCTTCAAACCAAAGCGCGTTATTCGGAGTAGAAAAATCCTTTATGCTCTCGCGCTGGGTGATGGAAGATATCTCGCTTGATGTAGTTGAGCGTTATGCCCGCCAGCATGATTTACCGGGCGCGGTTTGCCGTCTGTTACTGGCGCGTGATATTCACCCCGATACCTTTCAAGCGTTTCTCTACCCCACTTTAAAAGACCACTTGCCCAGCCCGTTTTTATTGGCGGGAATGGAAGCGATGGCCGATGATGTGGCGGCGTGGATAGCGGCGGGGCGAAAATTCGGCATCTTTGGTGATTTTGATGTGGACGGGGCAACCTCTTCGGCCACGCTTTACCGCTTCCTGAAAGCCTGCGGCATTGAGGCACCAATTTATATTCCTGACCGTTTGAGTGAAGGCTATGGGCCGAATATTAACGCCCTAAAGCGCCTAAAAGACGGCGGGGCTGAGATTGTTTTTATTCTGGATTGCGGGAGTACATCGCATGAGATTATAGAACGGGGACGAAATCTGGGGCTGGATATCATCGTGCTGGATCACCACCAGACCGAAGATCAAATGCCGCCCGCCAATCACATTATTAATCCGAAGCGCCCAGATGATTCATCAAAGCTCGATATGCTCGCCGCTTGCGGAGTGACGTTTATGGCTTGCGTTGCCATTAACAACAAATTGCGGGTCAATGGCTTTTACAAGACCCAAGGCATTAATGAGCCTAAGCTCATGGAATTGCTGGACTTAATTGCACTTGGCACGGTTTGTGACATGGTGCCGCTCCAAGGCGTGAACCGCCTTTTGGTGCGCAGAGGGTTCAAGCAGATGCAGGCGACAGTCAATACAGGCCTATCTGCGCTGATCGAGGTTTCGAAAATCAATAAGGACGTAAGCACCCATCATGCAGGATTTGTGCTGGGGCCGCGGATTAATGCGGGCAGCCGTGTGCATAAATCCCATCTGGGTGCAAAACTGCTCTGCACCGATGACCATGAAGAAGCGATCAACATTGCGTGGATTTTGAATGATTGCAATGACCGCCGCAAAGAAATTCAGGCGCAGATGGAGCGCGAGGCCTTAAACAAAGTCGAGACGCAAGGGCTGGATCAAAATGCCTGCATCATTGTCGGCGATGAGAACTGGCACCCCGGCTTGAGCGGCCTTGTAGCTGGCAAGATCAAGGACAAATACGGCAAGCCCGCCTGTGTGATTACATATGCGCTCAATAGCGATGGTACGCGCGAGGGGCGGGGATCGGGACGCTCTGTACCGGGAATTAATATCGGGCGCGCCTTTATGGAGGCAATGGAGCAAAGCCTGATCCCCAAAGGCGGTGGACATGCGATGGCGGGAGGCTTTACGATCGCGCCGGATAAGCTGGATGAATTCAGCGCCTATATGTACCGCAATATTGCGGCGCAGGCCGCCAGCGCCGCTGCGAATATCGAGACCGCCATTGACGGCATCATGGCCGTGCAGGGCGCTAAAACAGAGTTTGTCGAGATGTTGGAAGAGCTTGTGGGGC
>CAXBAL010000017.1:0-15168 GCA_963973475.1 uncultured Micavibrio sp. | reverse complement strand
CGATATTTATCTGAGTAGTGAAACAGGCAATGGCTCAACCTTCAGCCTGTTGATCCCTTGTAAGTACGCGGATGAAAAGCAAGGCGATAATAAGGCCGCGCTGGAAATGGGTAAGAAAATCAATGAAAAGCTGCGCGCTACGCTTACCGGAGAAGACAAGGCTTTGATTGTTGAAGATTATGAAGGCAATGTTGTTGTCATTAGCTATATTCTGGACGAAGTCGGTATTAATTATGATGTCGCGCGTACAGGCCTTGAGGCTGTCAATCTGTGGAAAGATCATCACTACGATCTTATCTTAATGGATGTACAAATGCCTGAAATGGACGGCTTTACGGCTACGCAGGAAATTCGCGGGCTTGAAAAACGTAAGGATATGGCACGCACACCTATTATCGGCATGACAGCCCATGCGCTGGTCGGTGATAAAGACAAATGTATTGAATGCGGCATGGATGCCTATCTTCCGAAGCCCATCGTCGAGGCAGATCTTAAAAAAGAAATCTTTCATATACTGGATCAAAAGAAAGCAGCTTAGCTCTCTATTAGTTTTTTCTCCGCGGTCTTCTTTTTGTTCTTCCCCTGCCCAAGCTATATTCTTCTTACATTATATAAAGAAAAACCGATCAGGATATTCTGATCGGCTTCTTATATATCTAGGTGCTTTATTTTGTAATCTAAGCGGCCATTAATGTACCGCCATTTTTGTAAGCCAGAGCCGGTGGCATTGAATAACCTGTAGGCTTCTTCAATACATTCATCTCGGCCATGAGGGCTTCACGGGCACGGGACAAACGTGAACGTACTGTACCGACCGGAATTTGTAGTGATTCGGACACTTCTGCGTATTGCATGCCCTTGACACATACAAGTGTAAGAATTTCGCGGTGATCTTCCGAAATGCTATTCATTGCGGCTTCAACATCGTTCAGCTCCATTTTAACATCTTGAGAAGCCTCAACGCTCTCGCGCTCGATGTAGCTCTCGGGATCATACTGTGTTTCGAACTTTGTTCTGCGGCGATAGGCCGATACGAACATGTTGTACATAATCTTAGAGCTCCAGCTAAACAGATTGGTACCTTCTTGGAACAAGTGCTTTTTCTCAATGGCACGTAACAAGGTAGATTGTAGCAAATCATCCGCATCGCTTTTGTTCTGTGTTAACTTATATGCGAATTTCTGTAGTTTTTCGCTCTCAGTGATCAGGTCTTGATTATTAAACATTTTTAAAGCTCCTATTGATTTAACTTATAGTTTTAAATCTACAGGGTCTTCGTAACGTGACTTTGTCTGCTTCGTATCAGTTTTGAAATAGTTTGTAACAGTGATGTAACATTATTCATTTGCGCACACTTCTATATATAAGTATAAATATCATTGTCTTTTATTTGTTGAACGGAAACATTATGAACAAAGGCACAGTTTTAAGTATCGATGATGACGAGAATCTCCAGACCGTCATCGAGCATTATCTAGAAGGAGACGGCTATAAAGTCGTGAAAGCTATTAATGCGGTTGCTGCTATTGAAAAGGCGGGCGCACATGATCTTGATGTCATTTTGCTGGATCTCGTCCTTCCCGATGGTGAGGGGCTTACCCTGATTCCCCAATTACAAATAAAGTCCAGTGCTGCCATTATCGTTGTCTCTGGCAAAAGCGATACGACAGAAAAAATTATCTGTCTCGAGATGGGCGCGGATGATTATATAACCAAGCCGTTTGAAATGCGCGAGCTCTCGGCCCGCATCAAAGCTGTTCTTCGCCGCCGCGAGCCCTCGAATGATGCCGCAAAAGATGAGGCGAAAGCCCAAGATAAAGCGCGGGAAAAAATTAAATTCGAGGAAGGCTGGTGTCTTGATCGTACGCAATACCAGTTATTCGATGATAACAATAAATCTGTAGAGCTGACGACCGGCGAGTTTAAGTTGCTTGAGGCGCTTATGCTTTCGGCCAACCGCGCCTTGAGCCGTGAACACTTGTTTGATTTGACCCGTGATGGGGAATTCGATGCTTATGACCGCGCTATAGACATTCAGGTAGCCCGCTTGCGTAAGAAATTGCGTGATGACAGTAAAGCGCCGCGAATCATTAAAACAGTGCGCGGTATCGGATATATGTTCGCCGGTACTTTGGATAACGCCGCCTAAATCCGTTCTTATTTTCTTAATTCTTTAAATAATATGGAACTTATTGTGTTCTTTTTCTGTTGGAGAAGGCGAATTGTCTAACACGAAAAGGAGTATTAGAGATGCCAAATAAATCAAAAAAGACTTATACCGAGATTGATCACATCCGTGAAGATCTTGATTCATTGAAAAATAATGTTGTTGAATTGACACGTCATATGAAAAAAGATGGTAATGCTCAAGCCGCTCACCTCCGTGAGAATCTTATGGATCGCATCGAAGACATGCAAAAAGCCGGTAGAGGTCAATACAAACAGCTTGAGGGCCGTGTTAAAGCCAAGCCGGGTCAAACATTGGCCATGGCATTTGGTGCCGGTATTTTGGCAAGCTTGCTAATGAGCCGGAGATAATATGCTACACGGTGTTTTCGCATTATTAGAACAATATGCAATTGACCGCATTCTAAGCGGTGGAGCACCCGTATCACATAAAAGTAAAGCCGGCTTTGCGCTTATGGCGCTTGCCGGGTTTCTTTTTTTGCTTGGTCTGGGGTTTCTGACTTACGCGCTTAATTTGTGGCTTTACACAATATATACACCGCAAGTGGCCACGGCCATTACGGGTGGTTTGTGTATTTTCGCCTCATTAATGATCGTTTTGATCGCATATCTTATATTGCAATATAAAAAGGTGCAGGCGCAAAAAACACAGCAGGATACGATTGCTATGGTGCATGCTCTTATCGAATACGTGAACGAGGAGCTGCGCGAGCCAATTGAGAAAAATCCGAAAACCTCTCTTGCCGCAGCCGCGGCAGCAGGGTTTGTAGCAGGCAAAAACTATTTATAGGGAACCTTTCCTAGGATAAGTAGTTGGTAGAATTAGATTAACATAAACAAAAGGAGTATTTAAAATGTTGAAGATGGATAAATTAGTAGTAGTGCTTTCACTTGCCGTACTGGGTATGGGGCTTAGTGCCTGTAATACAATCGGTGGTGCCGGTCAGGATGTTGAAAATGCCGGCGAAGCCGTTCAGGACGCCGCTTACTAAAATATTTTGTTCTGTAGAGCATTATAAATTGTAAGGAGATAGTTCATGGAAAATAGAGGTTTACTCGCAATTATAGCAGTTTTGCTTTTGGGTATATTTACGGTGATGATAATTCAAGTGAATGAACAATCACCCGAAGAACAAATTGCCGATAGTGTTAGCCATGCCGTTAATAACGTGAGCCATCAAATGACTGAAAATTTGCGAACAGAATAAAGTTTATATACGCAATTTAAAAGCCCCGCATCTCTTTTTGAGCGGGGCTTTTTCTGTCTGTAACCTATTGAAAATCAGGAACTTTTTTAATAATATGTATGTTGGTTATGTATGAGTAATTCACTTAAGGAGAAGTGTGAATGTCTTTACAAAAAGATGATGTAGAATGGACTATACAAAAGATGTGCGTTGATATTGATGAATACGAACTGATCGTAGAAAAAGAAAAATCGCACTGGAATTGCCAGCAGAAAAGAGAGAGCTGGAAATGGTTAGTCTCTTATCACGGCTCTATTGTTGCCAGTGGATCACAGAATTCCGTAGAGACCGCCAAAGAGTTTGCTTTGGCAAACATGCCTGTGGGACAAAAAAGCTCCTGATAAGGTTCTTCCAAGATTTAAAAACATAAAGCCCCCTGCTTTTACTTGGTCGGGGGTTTTTACAAAGGGGGAATTAGGGAACCGTATTATAATGCTGTGCGTTAGGTTTTATAAGTTTAATTCATAAGGAGATAGATAATGTTTAAACGTACCACACTTACATATTCAGTTGCCGCTCTGGCAGCTTTGGCTTTTCTTCCTGCAATCGCGCAGGCCGAGACAGCCGTTACCAAAACCTATGTTCAAACCAAAGAAAATGCGGAAGTGAACAACATTGATTTCACAGAGTTCGATGTGAACAATGATGGTTCATATTCTATGGCCGAAGTCGGCGAGAAATTGTTTTACATTTTCGATACGGATGGCAATGAAGTGATCGACAATATCGAATGGGATAACCGCAATTTCTATACGATTACCCCGATGGAAGTCGAATCCTTCAAATTTGTGGACTACACAGGTGATGGTCAGGTTGATGCGTCTTCTTATACGTATGACACGTTCTATAAAGAGTCAGGTTTGATGAAATTTGATAAAGATCAGGACGGTTTATCTGCCGGTGAGTTTATTGGCGAAGGCTATGAAGTGCTGGACACAGATGAAGACAAGATGATTTCCCTGAAAGAATGGCAGCGCGCTTATCTGGAATCACGTCCAAAGCATAATCAACCGGAAAGCTATCAGAACTAAGACCGGTTCTTAAAAGATAAATATAAAAAAGCCGCCTTATAATAGGGCGGCTTTTTCTTTGGGCTTATGAAATTGTATTAAGCGGCTTTCAGCGAATCCTTCAGCGATTTCATATAATCATGGCTCTTTTGCAGGGCACTTAGCTCATTGCCGAGCACTGTTTTGGTCGCCGGAGCAATATCGTCTTCTTTCATTGCATTTTCGATAGAATGGAGGCAGCGATCTTCGGCTTCTTCCAGATGCTTCACCAATGTTTCATCAACATCATTGCTGATATTGGTCATCAATTCACCCCAGAACTGTGTCGCCTGACCGGTAAATGTTTCACTGGCTTCGGCGTTGCCACCATTGGCGCGAACACATTCTTTTAAGTTAATGATCACACTGCGGTGTAGGCTCTCAAGATCCTGGAATGTGCGTTTGAAAGCACTGCTTTTTGTCTTTTCCTGTGCGGATTTGTAAAAATCACAAGCATCTTTATTAATGTTGATCAATTTACCAAGTTCTTCATTTTCTTTGTTTGACATTATTTGTCTCCTTGATTCAGTAGGGTTTAGTTGTTTATTTCCAACGCTTTGGACGGTTTTTGGTTCCATTATGAGCAGGGACGTTGCTTTCCGTAATTAAGTGTAAAGATACAAAACTGATACAAAGTATTTCAAAACTGAAACAGGAGAGTCATTTTTCGGTTACAGAAGCGTTCTATTCTAGAATCATAACAACGAAAAAGGAGTTCATGTTATGAACATAGTACCAGAACACGTTACAGGCATTTCCCACCCAATGATTCGCGAGATTTATCTCAAGAAAGATTTCGGCAATGGTTCTCTTAAGCATGAAGATGTGCTGGTGATTGAAACAATGCCGCATGAGCATAGTGAAGATGCGGCCCATGAAAGCTTTGATTCATACCTGATAGACATTCTTGCCGATCTTGATGATTTGAAAATGCAGGCGCAATCCAAAGTCGGTCATTTTGACCGTGTGGATATTCGCAGCCATTAAGCGTTTACGATTTTACCCCAACCCACTTAAGTGGGGGTCAGACTATCCCTTCCCCCGAAATGACCCTCACTAAACTGGAAGCCGGTTCCGATACACAAGGAGCCGGCTTTTTTTTATTCTTATGGAACAATTTCGCGCTTGGACTGTTGGCAGGGGTGTTCAATACAATACAAAGATTAACTAGGAGATTCTAAAATGAAAAAGACTATTTTAAGTGCAGCGTCAGTATTGGCTATCATGGCCGCCGCGCCAGCCCATGCTGACAACATGAATACACAAGCAGATGCGTCTGCCGAAGTGCAAATGGAACGCACACAGCAACAAAATGACGATGCCGTTGTAACAGAGCAAGAGCTTGAGCAAGGTTGGGAAAATACAAAAGACACAGTTTCCAACGCTGCCAGCGATGTTGCCGATGCAACCGAAGAAACATATGAGGAAATTAAAGCTGCGTTCATCGACAATGATGAAGACACGGAAATGACCAATGTGACCATTAACCCGCGCAACACGGCAACGGCAATGATCGGTTCTACATTGTACAATACTGATGGTGAAGCCATTGCTACAATCAGCGACATCATTCTGGATGCCGATGGTAATGCCACTATGGCCGTGGTCGCCGACGGCGAGATTTTCGGTCTTGGGAAAAGCGCCGCTTTTGATTTCTCTATCCTGAGCAATAAAAATGCTGATGGCGATGTTATTGCACCGCTGAGCGAAGAGATGATTGATCAGGCCGCCGCGTTCTCTTATGACGCCGAAGACCAAAGCGATGACGTTCGCGTTGTTCCTGCTAATGGTTACAGCGTAGCAGAATTGCTGGAAGGTCAACTTGTGAATGCACAAGGGGAAGCCGTTGCCGATATTGACAACATCTCTTTCTCTGGCTCACAAGCTGAAAACCTGATCCTTGGCTTTAACGAAGTCCTTGGCATGGGTGGTAACAAAGCCGCGATGTCTTTCTCTGAGGCAAAAGTAGTAAGAGATGACAGCGTAATGGGCGGTGCCAGCTATAACTTCCAGCTGAATGCCGATCAGGCCGCTCAGTTTGAGAGTTATAAAAACCAGTTTTAAGATTTAGGCAAAGGGGGCGCTAATGCCCCTTTTGTTTTACAAACCGCAACCTCTTATAGGAGAAAAATGATGAATAACGATATTATTAAAGGAAAATGGAAGCAGATTACCGGCGAAGCAAAAAAGCAGTGGGGTAAACTGACCGACGATCAGATTGATCAAATAGACGGCGACCGTGAAAAATTGATCGGTGAAATTCAAGAAAATTACGGCGTTGCCCGTGATGAAGCTGAAAAGCAGGTTAAAGATTTTGAAGATCGCATGGCCGCTTAAGGCTCTCACTAATAAGTCCTTGATCTTACTAGATTAAAGGAACCAAATCAAAATCCGTTCGTTGGATACAGCGAACGGATTTTTTTATGACGCCCCAACAGGAAGGACAACACCATGTTAATCAGATTTTCTCTTATCGCCGCTTTTTGCACGGTCTTACTCGGCCTATACAGCCTGACAATGATGGCGCAGGATATGGGGGAGCATAATGTGCGCACCGTGTTGCAAGAGCAGGAATTGTTATCCCCTGTATCTTTTAATAATGTTCCTGTTACGTTGGACGAAACAGACCCTCGCTCTACCGTTCCCCTAGATTTGAAGGACGAACTGGAGACGCTGAATACCCAAGACAATACTGTTAAAGAAGCCTAGAGTTAATATTTAAGGAAAACCTGTATGGACCAAAACCCCAATCCACAAGACACCAATAATAATGTTTTTGAACAGAATGAGGGGCAACCTTTTGCCCGCCGCACTGTTTCTTGGGCATTCAATTTGGGGCTTATTGTCTTGGTCATGGGGTTATTTGCAGGCTGGTATTTTACCGCAAGTGATGAGCCCGATGGAGCCTCGGATGGGGCTGATGTGCAAATGCCGGGTAACCGCTATGATGACGATAGTGTGAGCGGTAGTGTATATGATGTTTTTTATGGCTTTTTCAGTGGGTTTGGTAATGATAATGCGCCGGTGCAAAGCAGAGGGGCCTCCAATGTCCAGACCATGCCGGTAAGCGGTAATGGGGCCAGCGCTTCATCCCAGGTCGATACAAACGGCAGTATCGCCGTTCAAGACAACATTATCGTTCCCCCTGCGAATGATGGTGGTGCTGCGCCAGCTACTGGCGGTGCGGTTATTAACCCAGCCGCACTGACCCCGGAAAATGCACCGTCATATTTCAACGGAAAAATTCTGGATTATGAGGGCAAAGTGGCCGGCGATATAAAGGCCATGATTCGCAATGAGGACGGCGAGAGGATTGTGTATTTTGAACTTGATCAGTCCTTGACACCCGCCGACAAACCGCGCGACTATCATATTGCCTATGACGAAGTTGAAATAGCCGAAGAACAGGGCGCGCGCTTTATTAAACTAAATAAAGAACAAACGGAAGCTTTGGCGCAGACCTTGTTTGAGAACGATAATAGTAATAGCGAAGAAAATAACCTGCCGGAAAACCAAGTCCCAGAGCCTGAATGATTTCAAAATTACATAATTACCTGCAAATTCTTAAAAGCAATCTTTGGTTCTTTCCGGCCTTTGTTTGCTTTTTATATGCCGCCGCCACGATGGGATTATACTATCTGGAAAGCACATATTTCAGCGATATAGAATTGCCCGGCATGATCTTTAACGGCACTGCCGAAGATGCCAAATCATTGGCCGTGGCTTTGCTCTCCTCCATGATTACAATGTCGACTTTGGCGATTTCCATTACAATGGTGGTGCTATCTTTGGCCGCTAGTCAATTAGGGCCGCGCCTAATCAAAACCTTTATGTCTGATAACCGCACAAAGACATTTATTTCCCTGTTTTTCGGATCGGTGGTGGCGTGTTTTATTCTGACCATGGTTTTGCATGACATCACCGCAAAGGATGCGACCCCGCAAATTACAATAACATCGGTTTTTGTAATTTGTTTTGCCAATTTGTTCGTGCTCTTGGCTTTTGTTCATCATGTGGCGCTTTCCAGTATTGCCGATCAGGTTATTTTGCAAGTGACCAAGGATTTGCACAACTCTTTATCTCGCCTTACCAATAGTAATGATGAGGAAGATGAAGAGCCGGAACACGCAGACTGGCCAAAAGATTTTGACCGCAAACGCCACCGCATATACTTCAAGCGAAGCGGCTATGTCCAGCATATTGATTACAACAATATTATCTCCATCCTTGAGGAGAATGGGCTGTATATGGAGATCCATTTCAAGGCCGGGCATTTTCTGGTTGTTGGTGAAGATGGCGTGCGGATTTATCCGAATAATAAGGTGACAGGTGAAATTGATACCGCCATTCGCGAGTGTTTTATCATTGGTAACGAGCGCACCCCCACACAGGACGTGGAATATTCTATCCGTCATCTGGTGGAGATCGGCCTCAGGGCGCAATCGCCAAGTCTGGATGATAATTTTACCGCCATTATTGTTCTGGATCATTTATCAGCAGCAATGGCGGAGCTGTTTCAAAAAGCCACGCCGCTTGAATGGCGCGAAGACAGCGAAGGCCGCGTTCGACTCTGGGCACGCCAAAGCAGCGAAGCGCACATTATATTCAGCGCATTTGACCGTATGCGTCACAGCGCGCGTGAAAAGCCCGATATCGTATATCATTTGCTGAAAAAGCTGAAAATACTATCCGAGCTTGCCCGCACCAAGTCACAAAGAGACGGGTTGCATAAACAGCTTACACAGATCAAATACGATCTGGATTATGTGGACCGCATGGTGCTGGATATCGAAGATATGAAGCGCATGTGCCAAGATCAGTTAAATTACCTGAATGAGAAAGAGTAGGGCTTTTTAACCCTGTTTAACTTTCTCGAAGCTTTGCGCTTTATAAAATCCGTTTTTTCCCAAAGAGAATATATCAATCACCATACGGCTATCTTCTAGCGTAATGAGATTATAGCCGTTTTCCTGGCCGCGCAGACGCGATGACATGGCTGTGGAGGCGCTCAAATAGATGCACTGATGCGCCTCATCGCCGCGCGAGGTGATCGAGGCATGGTGCACATGGCCGGTCAGGACAAGGTCAATCTTTAAATCCTGTATGCTTTGCAGCGCCGCTTTGCCGCCAAAAACGGTGACGTCCAGTGGCATATCCTGCACCTTATGGATGGGGTGGTGGAATGTGCATATCCGCCATTTGCGCCCTGCGTCGCTTTCAGAGCTTTCAAACGCTTGCTTTAATCGCTCCAGCTGGGAGGTCGAAAGTGCGCCGTTTGCCCAATTCCAGTGCGGCAGGGCGCGGCGGGCGGAGTTTAATCCGGTCAATTTAATCCGCTCGTTTTCGAATTCCGGGCAGAGATCATCATGAATATAGGTTTTGTATTTTTTATAGGGGTGAAAAAAGCGCTGTATCAAGTTGCGCTGTGGCACATCGTGATTACCGGGCACGCAGAAATAGGGTGCCTCCAGACTATTAAGGAAGGCGCTGGCCTGTTTGAATTCGGTCGTGTTTGCGATTTGGGTGAAATCACCGCTGATGACGATAAGATCAGGCGTATGTTTGCGCACCGATTCCATCGTAATATTTACAATCTCGCCTTGATGTGTTCCAAAATGTAAGTCTGATAAATGTATGATTTTCATTGTATAATAGTTTTTTGGTGTTGGTTAGGCGCCGAAGATGCTCGACCACATTGTAAAGAGCGCATATAAGCTGCCCAGCATAATGGCAATCGAGATGCTGACCATCAAACCGTCTTTTGCGCTGAGGCCCAGCCCCAACAGCAAAATACCGGAGGCGGGCAGCATGGCCAGAAACGGTATCCATCCCAATATGATAATGCATATAGACATCAGGATGCAAAGCAGCGCGATCAAGGGCTGTATTTCGTGGCGCACGAGAAATTGCATACGCGGGTAGAATAGCGAATCTATCTTTTTTGTGTAAGGCTTTACCTTTTCCAGGCCGTTTACGAATTTCTTCCGGGAAAAAGAGGCGTCTTTAAAGCGTGTGGGTATCCAGGGCTGTTTCTTTTTAAAGAGAATTTGCACCGAGACAAATATAATGAGCAGCGCAGAAATTGCGGGCACGCCCGGAATGGCGCCGGTCGGGAGCACCGTAATCAAAGCGGGGCCGATCAGAAGCGGGCCGTAACCTCGGGAGTTGAGAGCGCCCATTAACTCTTCAACGTTGATTTGTTCGCCTTGTTCGGTGTCATCCCTGATGGCTTCTAAGGTGGCGGTAAGCCCGTTATCGGTCATGCAGCCTTTTCCTCCTCATGATCGCGGGAGCCGGGGATCAACATTTTGAGACCAAGCGGCTTTATCGAGAATTTAAGCGGCGAGCTCAGCTCAATCGGTTCGCCGTCTAAAGAGACAGGCACGGTTTTCTTTACAGTTGTAATGGTCGCTTCGGGGCTGACCCATTCTTTCACGAGTGGATCGGATTTCCAGCCCCCGATGCCCAATTTCAGGAAAAACCTTAAACGGTAGACCCAGCCTCTTGATTCCAAAGCGTAAATTCCAAGCTCGCCATCTTGCAGGCTGTCTTTTTTAAACTGATTATCACCCATTTGGGTGTGGGCAGCGAACTGGTTGTTCGAGACAACCAATGAGGCGGTGCGCATTGAAAACAGGCGCGGCGGAATTTCAATTTGCATGGGGGCATAATTGTTGGTGTCCATGCGTTCTAACACAAAAGTTGTGAGTTTAGGATACATGGTTATATCGTTGTTTTCGCGTAAGGTTTCGCGGTATGTCGAGGCTTCCGGCATGATGCCTATACCGGCGCAGCACAGAAAATATTCATCATTGACCACACCGACATCCACATTGCGTTCCGCCGTGCTGGCAGAATAGGCGGCTATCGCCTCTTCCAGTTTGACAGGAAGGCCGATATCCTGTGCCAATAAATTCATGGTTCCCATCGGAAGGACGCCAAAGGGAATGTTCTTGTTTATCAGGGCGCTGACGCAACATCTTATCGTACCATCACCGCCCCCGACCAATATCGGCCCTTCATTTTCTTTGAGGGCAGCCAGCTTTGTCATGAGCGCTTCGGGCTCAAGAAATTCCAGAGATTTTACAGGCAGGCCGGACTCGTTAATGCGTTCACGGATCGAATCTTCACCTTCATTCAAAACGAATCCCGAGATTTTATTGATAAAAATTATATAGCTATTGTCCTGGTTCAAGAAAATCCCCCTCAAAGACTGTGTTCTTAATTCTAACCAACAGGACGGAATAAGAGTTCCACCGTACGGCTTCGCATACACTATAGTTCCCTGTGGAAGCTTTTGCAGAATTTTCTTGGCGCTATTTTCCAAAACGCTCTATATTGTACCGCATATAGTAAATTATTTTGAGTTGAGTACATATTATGGGGTTCAAAAGAACAACGGAGGGGCGCGTCTTTTTTCACAATGGCGGAGCCGATACAATGGATAACAATAATAATCGCCCACTAACCTATACCGCGCCTGAACAAAGGCCGGTGAAAGCAAACGCGTCTGATGCCACGCAAAGCCAGATTATCGCCCTTTTAAAATCGCTCAACAGCAAATTGGAATCAACGCAAGCAGACCGCGAGAAACTGCAGCAAGAGCTTGAGACTTACAAGGTTATGGTTTTGTCGTTGCAGGATAAAACCCGCCGGTTTGAATCCGAAGCCAAAGACATCAAAAAGCAAATCGAACTAACCGGCCAATCATCTGCCAAATCCGAAAAGGCCGAAGAGCTTAGCCGTGAAGCCCTGAAAGAGTTTGAAGAAACTCGCCGTTTGATGGCCGAGATTGAAGAAAAGGCCGAGCGCACAGAGGCCTTGTTAAAATCGCAGCAGGCCAAAACCCGTCAGAATGAAGAACAGACACGCATCAAATGGGAAACGCTGGAGCAAACACAGAAGAAACAAAGTCAGGAAATTTATTCTCGCCTGAACAAAACGGAAGATGTACAAAAACGTCTGGATAGCCGCGTTGAAGAGAGCATGAATACCGCCCTTAAAGTGGAGCGAAAAATCGAAAAGGCCGTGCAGGATCGCACGCGCTTGTTGCGTAAATTGGAGCGGATTGAAGAAACCGTGCTGCAAACCAATGAGGCCTTGAATGCCCGCGCAATGGTATTGTTGACCGATCAGAATACAGCGCACGGCTCCGGTTATCCGAGCGCTCCTGCTCTGGGTTCAGCGCAAGACGAGGGGTTTAGCAGCAACGTCTATACCGAAACCGATAATGCTGGCGGTCCTTGGTGGCAAAAGCCAATGCAGATGCGCGCAACCTCTGTGAGTGTGATTGTATTAAGCGCGGTTCTATTGGGCTGGTTTGTCTCCAACGTCCAAAAGCCCGGTGCCTTTGATTTTACAACGCAGATGCCGGATATGACGTCTTTCGCGGCCAAGATGCGCGGCGATGACGCGCTTTCTTCCCCGCCAGCCTCGGTTGCACAGATCGGGCAGGAGAGCGATCAGGCCACTGATATGACTGCCGATATAGCGCCTGTCAGTTACGATAAGATCGAATTTCCCGATTCTGCGCAGGCGCCCGTAGAGTCCGCAACGCAAACAGCCATGAGCGCGGAAGAAGCCAGCGCCTTTGACGACATTATCGCGGCGCAATCCGCAGACACGGCTAGCGATGTTAATAATGACATTAATGCCATTGATCTGAATGACGAAGATCAGCTCTTGGCGCTTCTGGAAGAAAACCCGGATGCTTTGGCCGCTCGTTTGAATGCAATCGAGCCTGCCGCTCTCACCCCGCAAGAAGCAACTGTCAGCGAGCCTATGGCTGAGGCTTCACAGGCCCCTGCTGCCGCAGTACCTCAAAGCAACCTCGCGGCAAGACAATTGGCGGATGAACTGGCCTCTGTGGCTTTGCCATCCGAGTTAGGCGGCCCGATTGAAAGCCGCATTTCACCCGATTCGTCTTTGCCTGCTCAAATTAAGGAAATCGAAACCAGTGCCTTAGCGGGAAGCGCCGAAGCGCAGCATGATCTGGCCGCCATCTATGTCGCCGGTCATGGCGGTGTGACGCAAAATTTCGAGCGTGCCTCGCTATGGTTTGAAGAAGCCGCCCATAACGGTATTGCGAATGCGCGCTATAATCTTGGTGTGCTGTATCATCAAGGCATTGGTGTCCCGCAAAACACCGAAACCGCTTTTGATTGGTATAAAACTGCCGCAGCGCTTGGTCACCCGGAAGCGCAGTATAATCTGGGGATTGCCTATATTGAAGGTATCGGCGTGCCGTATAATCCGCAAAATGCCGCTATTTATTTTGAGAACGCTGCGGGTGGCGGTGTTATGGAAGCGGCCTATAATCTTGGCCTGATATACGAGAACGGCTTGTTAGGGCAAACACAGCCCGATACGGCGTTGATGTGGTATAAGCGCGCCGCCGACCAAGGCAGCCCTGAAGCCAAAGCCGCGTTGGAGCAGCTTGCAAAGACATTGGGGATGAGCATCGTTGATGTGAACAAGTTAATTGAAGGTATGGAAGTTCTGAATACAGCCTCGGCTCAAAAAAAAACTGAAAAATTAGAGCCTGTTGCGGCGGTGCCGCCTAAACGCGCCGAAGCGCCGCAGGATGGCCGGCAAAATATTGTGGCCAGAGTGCAGGAACAACTAATCGCGCTTGGTTTATACCCGGGTCCTGTAGATGGCGTTGGCGGTATGATGACCAGCGATGCCGTTCGCACTTATCAATCTCGCAACAATTTGAATGTTGATGGGCAGATTACCAACGAGTTGCTGTCCCATATGCAATTTCAAAATATTGGCGGGTCTGAAGAGGGCGTAAACGAGCAGGGCTCGCGCGAGCGTTAAGAACGATTAATAGCGCCCCGGGCGGTTTAACCACGCAAAGCGTACCCACCAATCCGGATTATCTTTCGCCAACTGCCTTTGGGCTTGTTTTGCAGTTTCTTCCTCTTCAAAAAGACCGTAACAGGTCGCGCCCGAGCCTGACATGCGTGCGAGCTTGCAATCGGATATGGCTTGAATGGCGCTCAATGCCGTATATATTTCTGGAATAATCGTTGCGGCTGTATCCTGTAGATCATTGCGAGTGTGCGTATGCAGGAAGTCGCAAAGCGTCTCTATAGTGGTAAAACCGTCTGGCGGCAAATCCACCGCGCCGGAGTGATCTTGCTCTAGGGCGCGAAAAATATCTTGCGTTGCACATGCCTTGCCTGGATTAATCAGCACGCAGGGGATTTCAGGAAAATCGCGATAGGGTGTAATGTTTTCACCGATTCCGCGCATTTGGGCGCTGTTACAATGAAAACAAACAGGGGTATCGGCGCCAAGGCTGAGTAAAAGATCATCCAGCGCAGCCAAAGATTGCGGCGCGATGTCCCAGTATTTCAAAAGCCCCCAAAGCGTTGCCGCTGCGTCCGCCGAGCCGCCGCCGATACCCGATGATAAAGGAAGGTATTTATCCAGCGTGATTTTGACATCGGGGGCATGGCCTGTGATATCTGCAAGACCCCTTAAAGCTTTAATAATCAGGTTTTTGGAGGTGGGGGATGTATCACGTTCTGATGGGCTAAAGGCGGCGCTGTGCTCTCCTGTAATATCCAGAGAGGGTTTATGGGCAGTTTCCAGTGTCAAGCTGTCGCCAATATCGGCAAAGGTCACAAGGCTATCGAGATTATGATAGCCATACGTGCGTTTGCCTGTGATATGCA
>CAXBAL010000016.1:0-15767 GCA_963973475.1 uncultured Micavibrio sp. | reverse complement strand
TTGTAATTCATTGACCAATAACTGTCCGACGCGGCCCGTGTATCCTGCAATCCCTATTTTCAATTTATGTGTCCTTATTAGTGGTTTCGTAGCTTTCCAATTCGACCATGATATTGGCATATAAAAAATTACTGAAGGGAATATTTATTCTGCTGTTTCGCCCGGCTTCCAGCATAGCGCGCAGATCGCCCATCAGGAACCAGCGGTTGTCAAAATGCAAATCACTTTTGGTTGCCAATACGTCATAGCCAAGCGATTGCGATTGCTCGGCAATACTCAGACATAGGCGGTCAAGCTGGTTCTGTGGCATGCCTTGTTCTTGCAGGCAAATGGTGAAGCCCTGATTTTTATGCTGGTAGGCGCCGTAGCTGCCGCGCAGACCACTTACAAGGCCTAAAGAAATCTTCAGGCCAAGCATTTTATCAATCATTGTCTTGTGTATCTCACCGAAATGAAAATTAAGACGCGGGGTGTCAGAGTGAAAAGCCATATAAAATAAATGTCTTGAGGGCTTACTCTTTCAAGTCATCCCAGAACTCCTTCATTTTAGTAAAGAAACCGGAGGATTCGGGAGAGTGTTTGTTTCCGGCCTTTTCCGAGCCTATGCTGGTATCAAGCTGCGACATCAAATCTTTTTGCTTTTTGTCCAGATTGACGGGCGTTTCAACAAATATCTCGATATACATATCGCCGCGCCCTTCGGAACGCAGGATTGACATGCCTTTGCCTTTAAGGCGGAATTGTTGGCCTGTTTGTGTGCCTTCGGGGATTTTGACTTTAGCACTGGTGCCCTCAATGGTTGGCACTTTTACATCCCCCCCCAATGCGGCTTTAGTCACAGTGATCGGAACGCGGCAATGTAAATTCGCACCGTCGCGTTTAAATAATTTGTGCGGCTTAATCGCGATCAAAACGTAAAGGTCACCGGACGGCCCGCCGCGCACACCGGCCTCGCCCTCACCATTCAGGCGAATGCGGCGACCATGCTCCACGCCTGCGGGAATTTTAACTTTAAGATTTTTCGTCTTTTTAATGCGCCCTTGGCCACCACATTTCGAGCAAGGGTTTTTAATAGTTTCGCCTTGTCCATTACAGGTCGGACAGGCCCGTTCTATGGTGAAAAACCCTTGTTGTGCACGTACGCGCCCGGCGCCGCCGCAAGTTGGGCATTTTTCTACGGAAGAGCCGGCTTCCGCGCCGCTTCCGTTACAGCCGTCACATTCCTCGTTCAAAGGGAGCTTGATCGTCGATTCTTTGCCTTTGAAGGCTTCTTCCATGGAGATTTCCATGGTGTACTGGACATCGCTTCCGCGTGTCTGACTGCCGCGTCCGCCGCCGCGTCCGCCCATAAAGTCGCCGAACATGTCTTCGAAAATATCGGAGAAATTGCCTGCGCCAAAGCCGCCAGCGCCGCCGCCGCCAAAACCGCCGGCGCCCCCGCCCATTGAACCGTCAAAAGCGGCATTGCCGTAGCGGTCGAATGCGGCGCGTTTTTGTTCGTCTTTCAGAACGTCATAGGCTTCGTTGACTTCCTTGAACTTAGCCTCGGCTTCGGGGTTGTCTTTATTTTGGTCAGGGTGATATTTCATCGCCATCTTGCGATAGGCTTTTTTAATCTCTGCCGCGTCGGCATCCCGGCTTACCCCAAGGGTTTTGTAAAAGTCTTTTTCACTCATTGTTTAACGCTTAAATGCCTTTGCTGTGTTGATTTTTGCCCAGCCCGAAAAAACTGTTCAGGGTCTGAAAGAGCCAGCCTTTTGTGGAAGGGGCTGGGTTAATATTATCGTTCCCTGCGCTCTTTTTTAGGGCGCGGCAGGTTTTCTTGTCTCTCTTGAGGATTTGGTTGTAACGCATTCTATCTGCTGGATTTTTCAGATTTGCGTAGGCCTCGTTTATCAGGCGGAAGCGGAGCTCGGAAAGCTTGCGTTCCTGAGGGTTACGATCCGGATGGAAACGTTTTGCCAACTTGTAATAAGCGCTTCTTATATCGTGATCGGATGCCGCGGGGCTGACTTGTAAAATATCATAATACGATACGGATCCGCCATTTTCTGTTTTCTTCATTTTATAAGCTCCGTTACAAATATTTTCTGATAAGCGTAAAAAGAGGCACGCAAATTCTTCGCTCGCCTCTTTTTGTTTATTTAACCGATCCAACAGAAGGGCGCGTTATTTTTTGCCTTCGTCTTCATCTTCCTCGATTTCAAGATCCATGATATCGGCATCAACGACATCGTCTTCGTTTTTGCCGGCATCTTTATCGGCTGCCTGTGGCTCGTCCATATTGTCAGGCTCGCCCGCGGCATCTTCCTGCGCCTTGCGGTAGGCAAGCTCACCGAGTTTCATGCTGGCTTGGGACAGGGCTTCGGCTTTGGCGTCGATCTCTTCGGCGTTGCCGTTTTCAAGCGCGGCTTTGAGCTCTTCCATGGCTTTGTCGATATTGCCTTTTTCTTCTGCCGGAACATCGCCGCCGAACTCATCCAGCGCCTTTTCAGTGCTATGGATCAGGGATTCGGCCTTGTTCGTTGCCTCAACCGTTGCGCGGCGCGCTTTATCGGCATCGGCATTGGCTTCGGCATCTTTGACCATGTTGTTAATATCATCATCAGATAGACCGCCTGAGGCCTGAATACGGATTTGCTGTTCCTTATTCGTGGCTTTGTCTTTGGCGGACACATTGACGATACCGTTGGCATCAATATCAAAGGTAACCTCGATTTGCGGCACGCCGCGCGGAGCAGGCGGGATACCGACCAAATCAAACTGGCCAAGGATTTTGTTATCCGCGGCCATTTCACGCTCCCCTTGGAAGACGCGGATGGTCACGGCATTCTGGCTGTCCTCGGCAGTCGAGAAGACCTGAGATTTCTTGGTCGGGATTGTTGTGTTGCGCTCGATCAAGCGGGTGAACACGCCGCCCAAAGTTTCGATACCAAGAGACAGTGGTGTTACGTCCAGCAGCAGAACGTCTTTGACATCCCCTTGCAGCACGCCGCCTTGAATGGCAGCACCATCGGCCACAACCTCGTCAGGGTTCACGCCTTTGTGTGGCTCCTTACCGAAATAATCTTTCACGGTTTCGATGATTTTAGGCATGCGGGTCATACCACCGACCATGATCACATCGTCGATCTCGGAAGCTTTCAAGCCAGCATCTTTCAACGCGGCTTTCACCGGATCAATCGTGCGTTTCACAAGATCTTCGACCAGTGATTCCAGCTTGGCACGGCTGAGTTTGATATTCAGGTGCTTTGGCCCGTTGGCGTCAGCCGTGATGAACGGAAGGTTCACTTCGGTCTGTGTGGAGCTGGAAAGCTCGATCTTGGCTTTCTCAGCGGCTTCTTTCAAGCGTTGCAACGCCAGCTTGTCTTCGCGCAGATCAATGCTTTGCTCTTTTTTGAACTCGTCGGCCAGATAGTCGATGATGCGCATATCAAAGTCTTCCCCGCCTAGGAATGTATCCCCGTTGGTGGATTTCACTTCGAATACGCCATCGCCGATTTCAAGGACAGAGACATCGAATGTACCACCACCAAGGTCGTAAACAACAATTGTGCCGGTGGCTTTTTTATCCAGACCATAGGCCAGTGCGGCGGCTGTCGGCTCGTTGATAATACGCAGGACTTCCAGGCCGGCAATTTTACCGGCATCCTTTGTGGCCTGACGTTGAGAGTCATTGAAATAGGCCGGAACCGTGATAACGGCTTGGGTTACTTTTTCACCCAGATAGCTCTCGGCAGTTTCTTTCATTTTGCCCAAAACCATAGCGGAGATTTGAGAGGGCGCGAATTTTTCGCCGTCAATTTCCACCCATGCATCGCCGTTATCGCCTTCGATAACATAGAACGGGGCTTTTTTGATCAAATCTTGTGATTCCGCGTCGGAAAATCTGCGGCCAATCAGGCGCTTGATCGCGTATAGCGTGTTGGTCGGGTTCGTCACGGCCTGACGTTTCGCAGGCTGACCTACCAGACGCTCACCGTCTTTGGTGAAGGCGATCATGGAAGGCGTTGTACGGGTACCTTCGGAGTTCTCGATTACGCGGGGTTCGTCGCCATCCATGACGGCAACACAGGAGTTTGTTGTACCTAAGTCGATACCGATTACTTTGCTCATTTTATACCTCTTTTATTGTGGCGAATAATTTTGAAAAGCCCTACCATAGGCGCTCTTCGGTTCATTCCCTTTGGTTTACACATATATATTGTTTGATAGCGGACTATAGCAATAGCTATGTGCAAATACCAGAGATAGATGCAAGATTTTCACAAGGATTTTTATCTTATATGAAAAGGCCGCATCTATTACTATCTACGTAACAGCATGCGGCCTGGATCATAATTAAGATGAATAGTTGTAAAATTAGAGTTGTGGCGTGTTATCGGGGGTGACGGGAATGCCGCTAGGGAAGATGTAACTGCGTTCGTCTTCCGTAAATGTATCCAAAGGCGTGTTGCTATCAATGATATACTCAGCGATAGCGTAACGTAAGTTGTCTAATATTCGGCTACGCGCCTCGTCCCAGCTCGGTGCTTTGGGAAATTTTGCATGTAGATCAACTTGTTTTTGATAGTCGGTATTAGGCCATATATTCAACAAAGATCCCATTCCTTGCCACACAGAACCCCAGAATGTCTTTGACAAAGGAGGTGGTGAAGAGAGCTCTTTGGATTCCTGTGCGTGTCGCTCTTCTCCGATTTCTCTTGCACGGTCAAGTATATGTATATGGTGTGTTTCATCGAGCGTCAATTTGCGCATAATTCGGGGTATAGGGTCGGGGATATTATAATTGGCATTAAAATCAGGAGTGTTAATTTTCATGGCGGCCTCAATAATTTACAGGAAATTTAAAATTACACATAAAACCCCCCTTGTTTTATGTCAACATAAATATGGCCGATTAAAGAGTTTTACGCTTGCGTGTCTATATTATGACCGGGCTCGGAAGAGCCAGGAGCACTGCCACCGCCTTGTCCGTCATCTTTCACCACGCCGACACGTGCGGGACGTATCAGGCGGCCATGAAGGGTATAGCCTGTTTCCAGCACTTGAATAATCGTTCCGGCGGGTTTGTCCGGCATTGGCGTTTCAAACATAACCTCGTGGAAGTTCGGGTCGAATTTTTGCTCAAGCGGCTCAATTTTCTGTAGTCCGCTTTTCTCGAACGCGCGCAGCAATTCGCGCTCTGTGGCCTCAATACCGTCAATCAAATTGGCAATGCGCTCGTCGCTTTTGACATCATCGGGGATGGCATCCAGCGCGCGACGCAGATTGTCGGCAACAGGGATCATTTCACGGCTAAAGCCAGATACGGCGAATTTGCTGGCATCATCGCGCTCTTTAAGGGCGCGGCGCTTGGTGTTTTCTGCATCGGCCACGGCGCGGAGCATTTTGTCTTTGGTCGCGTCCAGCTCGCCTTGCAGGGCTTCGACTTTGTGTTGCAGGGCTTCGTATTCCTCATCTCCGGCCATGGAGGACGTATCCTCAGGCATTGGAGAGGGGGAAAGCGGGTCATGATCATGCTTGGAATCGTAAAGCGCTTGCGCTTCGGCTTCGAGGCGTGCGGAGCGCTCTCTCAGGCTTTCTTTTTCAGAGCCTGATTCTGCATTGTTTTCATTTTCGTTGCCGCTGGATGCGGGGGTGTTGTTCATACTGAAATCTCCAGTTTTTCTTTCTTAAGGATATTACAAGGCTTGGTTAATCATTGCTTCCAGGGTGGGAAGCCAGGATATCAATGCCCTTTTCCTTATCATACATACCATTGGGACCATAAAATGGTTCTTTAATATGGATTTGTCCAATGGAAATTGTGCCGCCGCTTTCTTTTATGGCCTCAGTAACATCGCCTTTGGTATCAATAAAATAGAATCTGTTATTGATGTCATCAGCGGGTGTATAATCAGGAATGCTTGTTTCAACCGGAACCAAGCCTTTTACTTTTGCCATGCGGGCGAGCTGTTGCAGCTGTGTGTCACTGTGCATGAGGTCCTTATTAAACATAGGCACGGTTAGCACGACTGTGTCTTTTGGCAGGCTCCAATATGTGTAGGGTTTTATAAGTTTATCGCCCGGCGCGGTTAGGGTTAAATAATTCTCGGTCAATTCCATATCCCGCACAATGACACCATATCTGCTCACAAAGTGGATTTTGTTAATGTCCTCTTCCAGCAATTCATCGCGATCAATATGGATATTGGTTCCGATGGAATCGGTTAGTTTACAATTAGGGTTTCTATCACGGCTGTATGGTTGTATCGCCATTGGCATTTTTACATCCAGAACAAGGGTCTTGCCGACAATTTTCTGTTCAATTTCTGGCTGGTACATTTCATAGCAACCATGCATCTGCAGCGGAATATCTGCGCGCAGGGTCAGGTCACCTTCATCGGCCTTTGGGTCGTGGATGAAGTAATAACGAACCTCTGTATGAGGCAGAACACCTGTATAGCCCAACTCTTCCAATTGTTCGCGCGTTGGCATGATATTCTTGCGGTTGGGTTTATAGCCCTCGTCTTGCGCGTTACTTGCGGCAAACGGGATGGCTGCTGTGGCCAGCAGGCAGATCGCAGCGGCTCCGAGGGTTAAGGCTTTTAATGTTTTCATCTATATCGTCTCATCTGAATTAAATAATATGCCGGCTACATGATGTTAAAAAAAACCAACAGCTAACTATCTTAATAGTCATCGACAAGTCTTGCAATGACTTGTGAGGTATAATCCACCATTGGGATGATGCGGTCATAATCCAGCCGCGTCGGGCCGATAACCCCGATGGCACCGACGATCTTCTCATTGGCGTTACGATAGGGCGATAAAATCATCGACCAGCCGGATTGATCGAATATCTCGTTCTCCGCGCCCAGATAGATTTGTACGCCTTGAGCGAGGCTCACATTGTCCACCAGCTTGAGCATGTTTTTTTGTTCTTCCAGATACCCGAGTAGTGTGCGGGCGCGCTCCAAATCCTCTATGGCTTTCACATCTTCTAACAAATGAGATTGGCCCCGAATAATAATACGGCTGTCGTTGCCTCCACTGCGGGGCAGGGCGATACCCTTGGCCACCAGATCGGCGGTAATTTTATCAAGCTTTGATTTATTCTCCGTTATATCAATGGTGATGGTTTTTTGAACTTCGTCCAGCGTCTGGCCACCCAGCTTGCTGTTCAGATAATTCGAGGCCTGCAACAGCGCGGTATCGGGTAAATCGCGCGGCACTTCCATGATGCGGTTTTCCACCAGCCCGTTTTGCATGACCATGATGATCAGCGCTTTGCCTGGCTCTAACATTACAAATTGAATTTGTTTAACAGGTTTTTCTAGTTTTGGTGCAATGACCAGCGAGGCACAGGCCGAAAGGTTCGAGAGCATGCCGGAGGCATTGGCCACGACCTCATTCATGGAAAGGCCTTTGACAGAGCATTCGGCTTCAATGCGGGCGCGCTCTTCGCTCGATAGGCCACCGATCTCCATCAGGCCATCTATATAAAGACGCAGGCCGCGCTCTGTCGGTAGGCGCCCTGCCGAGACATGTGGTGCGGCTAGTAATCCCATTTCTTCCAGGTCAGCCATAGTATTGCGAATACTGGCGGGCGAAAGGCTGAGGTCCAGTGCTTTGGATATTGTGCGCGAGCCGATCGGGCTTCCTGTATCGAGATAGGAAGAGACGATATAGCGGAATATCTCGCGGCTGCGCTCGTTGAGTTCGGTAATCATAAAAATGACTATAGTGGCAGAACTTCGAATTGACAATTCGCTTTGCGCGGGTAGAGTGTGGCAGAGTTTAATACCCACAAGAAATAAAGCAAAAAGCGAGAATAGTATGAGCAGACCATCCGGCCGCAAACCAGAGCAAATGAGAAATGTCGAGATTATTACGAATGTAAATAAACATGCGGAAGGGTCTTGTCTGGTTAAATTCGGAGATACCCATGTTTTGTGTCTTGCCTCGGTCGATGAAAAAGTGCCGCAGTGGATGCGCAATTCCGGCAAAGGCTGGGTCACCGGTGAATACGGCATGCTTCCGCGCTCAACAGGCAGCCGCATGGACCGCGAAGCCGCACGCGGCAAACAATCCGGCCGTACGCAGGAAATCCAGCGCCTTATTGGCCGTGCTTTGCGTTCGGTTGTTGATTTCAAAGCGATGGGCGAGCGTCAGGTGCGCGTTGATTGTGATGTTATTCAAGCCGATGGCGGTACAAGAACAGCCGCCATCACTGGCGGATTTGTGGCGATGCATATGGCATTCCAGCATCTTGTGACAATCGGGCTGCTGCCGAGCGTTCCGGTGAATGATACAGTCAGCGCTATTTCTTGCGGTGTTTATAAAGGCCTCCCTGTGGCCGATCTGGATTACGACGAGGATTCTGACGCTGATACCGATGCAAATTTTGTCATCACAGGTAAGGGCGGCATTTGCGAAATTCAGGGCACGGCGGAGAAAGAGCCGTTCACTGAAGATGAGTTTTTGAGCCTTTTGTCTTTGGCGAAGGCAAGCTGTAACGAGCTGACCGAATTGCAGAAAAAAGTTCTCGGCATGTAATAATTTATCCCGCAAATTGCGGGGTATTTTTATTGGCTACCAAGATATATGAAGCGCGGCCTTTGGATGTAACGTGGTGTCGGCCTATGCAAATATAATGGGGCTTGCGCCAAAGATTTGATAAGCGATGTTGTTCTCGTTAAGCAAGCAATCCAAAACACGCGGCCGCTATAGGCTTTCCTTGAAATGGGGACACCTGCAAATCGTGACTTGCATTAGGGGCATTATTCTATAATTTTGAATGCGGCTTTAAAGTTGTAACGAAATTTGAAAGAGGAGCATGGGCGTATGATTAATCTGAATGATCAGGACTTGGTTATTGCGTCCCACAATTCCGGTAAAGTTCGCGAAATTTCCGAACTTCTTAAACCCTATGCGGCCCGGTTTTATTCCGCTGCTGATCTTAATCTTGAAGAACCTGAAGAAACCGCCACGACCTTTGTTGGAAATGCGTTGTTAAAAGCACGCGCCGCGGCGCTCGCATCAGGCAAAGTTGCGCTCGCCGATGATAGCGGCCTGAGCGTCAATGCATTAGGTGGTGAGCCCGGAATTTATTCTGCGCGGTGGGCGGGCGAGCCACGTGATTTTTATAAAGCCATGGAAAAGGTTAATGAGGCGCTGGGCGATTCGCAAGATCGTAGCGCGGCTTTTATTTGTGTATTGGCTCTGGCTTGGCCTGATGGTACCGTTGAAACCTTTGAAGGGCGTGTGGACGGGGACATTGTATGGCCGCCCCGCGGCGAAAAGGGGTTTGGCTATGATCCTATATTTGTGGCCAAAGGCATGAGCCGGACCTTTGCCGAAATTGATCCGGCAGAAAAACATAGCATTTCTCACCGCGCCGATGCGTTTGCAAAGCTAGAAATGCGTCTTTCTACGCAAAAGACCACAGTCTAAGTCTTTGATCTTATTTAAATGTAGAAGGTGTCATATTCGTTTTTCTTGACACGGAATACGAAAATACCCTATAACCCGCGTTGTAAGCCTCATGAATCATAAAGGATTAGATTATGAAAGCCTTAAATACCTACACATTAAAAATTCAATCCGCTGTTTTGGTTGGTGCTATGTTCGCCTCTAGCGATGTATACGCTGCCGGTAACAATTTCGGTGATATTGCCCGTAACATTAACAGCTCTATCGAAGAACTTCCGGGTCTTGTGACCGGTGTTTCCTATATGATGGGTTTGCTTTTGGGTACATTGGGTATCATGAAATTGAAAGACCATGTTGAAAACCCTACCCAGACACCATTGAAAGATGGCGCCGTACGTTTGGCCGCCGGTGGTGCGCTTTTCGGTCTTCCGATCGTTTTCGAATCCATGTTGAATACAGTTGGTACAACTTCAGCCGGCGTCGAGCCTGCTCAGTTGAACCGTGCTCTTTTCAATGTAAATTAATTTAAGGGATATTCCCTTGTTCAAAGAAGGCCAGTGCGGAGTTTATATCCACTGGCCTTTTTGTTTATCTAAATGCCCGTATTGCGATTTTAACATCTATCTGCGCCGTGACCATGATGAGGGCGAATGGCTGGGTGCGTATTTGCAATCGGTGCGAACCTATCAATCGCTGATGCCGGATCGTGAAATCGTCTCGATCTATTTTGGCGGCGGCACCCCGTCTCTTATGAAACCATCCGAAGTCACGGCCATTATCAATGAGATTGGTAAAAATTGGCGTATTGCGAATGATGTCGAGATCACTTTAGAAGCCAATCCGACCTCCACAGAAATGGATAAATTTGCGGCCTTCAAATCCGCCGGGGTGAACCGCTTATCACTTGGCGTTCAATCGTTGCGGGGTGATGCGTTGAAATTTTTAGGCCGCCTGCATAGTAGCGCAGATGTGCGCCGTGCGATTGATATTGCCGATCAGGTATTTGAGCGCTTCACCTTTGACCTGATCTATGCCCGCCCAGATCAGGCTTTGGCGCAGTGGGAGCAGGAATTAAAGGAGGCTATTCCATTAATGAAGGGGCATCTCTCCGCGTATCAACTCACCATTAAAGAAGGCACGGCCTTTGCGCGGCAAGTCGCGCGCGGCGACTTTAAGCTGGCCGATGATGATATGTTGGCGGAATTTTATACGCTAACCAGCGATATGATGGCGGCGCATGGAATGCCATCCTATGAAGTGTCGAACTACGGCGCGGCAGGGCAGGAATCACGCCATAATATGATCTATTGGCTTTATCAGGATTACATCGGTATTGGCCCCGGTGCGCATGGGCGTATTGGATATTCGGGACAAAAATTTGCCAGCGAGGATCATAAGCGTCCAGCCGAGTGGATGGAGGCTGTGGCGCGGCAAGGGCACGGTTCTATCAAGCATGAGCCCATAGAGGCACGCGATCAATTTGAAGAGATTCTTATGGGCGGTTTGCGCGTGAAAGAGGGCGTCGATTTATCACGCGCCGAGGCCGAAACGGGGCTGGCGTGGCGCGACGTGATTGATACCAAACGCCTTGAGGTCTTAATGGAGCAAAACTGGCTGAATCTTGAAGATAGCCGCCTCGTGCCCTCGCGCGAGGGCTGGCTCCGCGTGGATTCTATTCTTCCCTATATTCTTAAAGCGTCTTAATCCGCAATTTGTGGGGGCGGATATTCAGGGTCGGCGGGCTGCGGAGTTTCAACTTCCGGCGGTGCGGCCGGGTCAATCATCATTTCCACCTCACCATCTGCAGGAGCCGGGCTTGCCGCGGGGCCCGCCATGCCGCCAAGAAGGCTCATCATCATGGTCATATCCTGACCGTTCAGGAATATCTTGCCCTCTTTATTCAGAATGACATCGAAATTATGGGTTGGGTCGCCCGCATCGTTCACCCCTGTTGCGGCCAGACCTTTTAACATGGTCAGCGTGGCAATAGTTTTTTGCAGCTGTTCTGTGGGTGCATTCGGTTGCGCGGCTTGATCGCTGAGATAGGCAATAACGGTGTCAATACCGCGCACTTTTGCCTTAATGTCGGCTGTGGCTGTATGAACGGCGGTCAGATCGGTTTTAACCGCTCCATCCAGATCAACATGATACAAATCGTTGCCGTAGTAATTGTCTTCAATCAAAAGCGTGGTTTCGGCTTTCGAGAGGATGGCTGGCAATTTAAATGCCAGAGACATGGCGGCCATACCGGGATTTACAGCGCCGGATTCAAATGTATTTATCCCGAGTTCGGTAATGTCACTGAATGGAATATTGGCGAGCGATATATCAAAATTGACATTTGTAGGGGCCAAATTTGCCATGGCTTCCAACGCGGGATTAATGGTGAAATTGTCATAGCCAAAACGCATGTTCAAATCGACTTTATCGCGTGTAAAACCGATAGCATCCATACCGAAATGTGCGTTATCAATGCTGAGGCTATTATAGTTCTCGGCATCGGGGCCGCCTTTAATTTTAAAGCCGCTGATTTGGTATTCGGAAGTAAAGCCATCACCCAGCAATTCGATCAGGGATGTAAAAAGCTCTGAGGCGTCCTGATTGTCTACAACGGGCTGCTGATTTTCACCTGCATTTTGCTGGCTTAGAAAAATCTGTTCTAGCTTGGTGCGGTAACTCTGTAAGGCGGCCGGATCGTATTTGAACAGTTCCATATTCAAATTCAGCGCGCCGATTTCTAAAGCATTGCCTTCAACTTCGGGCGCGTTCACGGCAATATCATTCAGATTGAAATAGATCGGGCCTGACCATTTTTTGTTCTCGTCCTCGTCCAGATCATACACCGCGCGCGCGGCGGGAAGGGAGAGCAAAAAGCCGTCTCTAACATTCTCGAATGCCACATTTTCAAAATTGGCATCGAGTTTTGAGAAATATCCTAAAGACTCGCTCCATACGCCCGAGGAGCGCTGCGCGCCGATATCAACGGTAAAAAGGGTCTGTTCATCCGCATCGCGGTAATTCATTTGCGCGGGCAGGGCGAAGGTCATTTTCCATTTATCAGGGGTGTCATGCGGCGCGGCATTAATACCGATCAATCCGATGTCCATGCTGGAGCCGTCCGCATAATCCAGCGATAAAAATGGCAGGGTCACGGCATAATATGCGCCGGCCTTTTCAACGCTGATATCCCCTTCGAAATTTACATTCACGCCCGATTGCTCGACAGCGCGGCTCTGATTGTCGATCAGGGTTTGAAAAAGCGATTTCAGTTTTTGGCCGTCGGCGTCCAATTCCTGCGCCAGTGCCTGCGTTGCTGTTAGAGGGGATAAAGAAAATATGGTTACGCAGGTAATCTGTAGAAACCGTTTCATAGTATTGCAATCTCCTAAAGGCGGCGCTTGGATGCCAAAAATAATCTGTGTTTTGAAATTAGCGTTATTTAAGCAGAAAACAAGCGATCTTCCAAGCAGGCATTTGTGGGTGGTTTTGTATTCTATGGAATAAAGACTTTGTTTTTAGGCCGCGTCACTGCTTATAGTGATTTGTAATAAGGATGACCTTATTGCAAATTATACCGAGCAAGTGCGAGCCGCCCGTGAGGGCGCAAGCATGCCCGGTGTGTGAGGGCTTGAATTTAAAAACCTGATTTTTTAATTCAAATAGAACTAGATAAATATTATGGGCGTTACGAATAAATCAATCAGGGATGATGGGCGGGTATTTGCGCTGCTAGGGCCGACCAATACCGGCAAGACCCACCGCGCGATAGAGCGCATGCTCTCATACGAAAGCGGTATGATCGGCTTTCCGCTGCGTCTTCTTGCGCGGGAAAATTACGACAAAATCGCCGCAATAAAGGGCAGAAGCCGCGTGGCGCTGGTGACAGGCGAGGAAAAAATCATCCCCCCCAATGCCAAATATTATTGCTGCACCGTTGAATCCATGCCCGTTGAAAAGGCGTTCGAATTCATCGGTATTGACGAGGTGCAACTGGCCGAAGACCCCGACCGCGGCCATATCTTCACCGACCGCATCCTGCGCGCTCGCGGGATGGAGGAGACCATGTTCATGGGCTCAGATACCATGCGCACCGTACTGGCCCGTCTTGTGCCAAGAATCGAGTTCGAAGGTGCATCGCGGTTCTCCCAACTGACCTATACAGGGTTCAAGAAACTCACCCGCCTGCCGAAACGCAGCGCCATTGTCGCCTTTTCAATGGATGAAGTCTATAACATGGCCGAGCTGTTGCGGCGCCAACGCGGCGGAACCGCAGTGGTGCTGGGCGCGCTATCCCCGCGTACCCGCAATGCCCAGGTCGAGATGTATCAATCCGGCGAGGTCGATTTCATGGTCGCCACCGATGCCATCGGCATGGGGCTGAACATGGATATCCGCCATGTCGCACTAGCGGCTACACGCAAATTTGACGGTCACCGCATGCGGAGCCTGCGTAATATTGAACTTGGCCAAATCGCGGGGCGGGCAGGGCGCTATATGAAGGACGGCACGTTCGGGGTGACAGGGCGCGTCAATGATCTGGACGCCGATGTGGTTAAGGCTATCGAGCATCATAATTTCGATAGCGTTCGCGAGATCAGCTGGCGTAATGCCGATCTGGAATTCAATTCACCGAAACTGCTTTTAAAATCGCTGGAGCAGCCCTCCGGCGATAAAATGCTGGTGCGCGGGCGGCCATCCGATGATTATCTGGCGCTCAAGGCCATGATGCACCGTGATGATGTCATCGTACGCGCCGATAATCCCGAGATGGTGCGCTTGTTATGGGAGGTTTGCCAAATCCCGGATTTCCGCCAGACCTTGAATGACGCCCATCAAGATTTGATCGCAGAAATTTATACCCGTGTCAGCGCCGCGCCTTTGGCCGAGGATTGGGTCGCCTCGCGCATTTCCCGTCTGGATGATGCAAAAGGGGATGTGGATACCCTGATGGCACGCATTGCCCATATCCGCACATGGACTTATATCTCTCATAAATATCATTGGTTGGAGCGCGCCGAGTATTGGCAAGGCCAGACCCGTGCGATTGAAGACCGATTGTCCGATGCACTGCATCAGGCGCTGATCAAGCGGTTCGTTGATAGCCGCGCTTCTATGCTGATGAAATCGCTGGAGGATGGAAAAGAGCTTTTAGCAGGCGTGCGTGCGAATGGAGAAGTGATAGTAGAATCGCATTTAATTGGACATTTGCATGCATTTCGTTTTATACCCGATAGGGATGCGGCTGGCGCGGAATATAAAGCCGTGATGGCCACAGCCAGAAAAGCATTAACAGTGGAAGTTAAAAGACGATTAGAGATGATACTAAACGCCAAACCTGAACAGATTACATTGCGCGAAGACGGCGCCCTTTTATGGCAGCAAAAAGTCGGCAGCCCGCTTCCCGGTGAACCGGTCGCGACCCTGAAAAAAGGCGAAAGCGCGCTGAAGCCTCAGATAGAGCTTATTGATAGCGAGCTTCTGGCCGGAAGTGAAAAAGATGCCGTATTGGCGTTTTTAAAAAGCTGGCTGGAAACGCACATCAAAACCGTGCTGGAGCCGCTCACCAACCTTGAAAATCAGGACGGGATTGATGGCGCCGCGCGCGGTATTGCCTTTCAGGTCTATGAGGCCATGGGTATTATCCCCCGTGAAAAGCTGGAAGATTTGATAGCCACTTTAACGCCGGAAGACCGCGCCGCTCTTAGAGCGCGCCGTATCAAGCTGGGGCCGATCCTTGTGTTCTTGCCTGCTTTGAACAAGCCTGCGGCGGTGCGTTTGCGCGGATTGCTCTGGGCGCTCTGGAACGAGCGGCCTTTGCCTGTCGAGGTGCCAAAAGACGGTATTGTCTCGACTAAGGTTGAGGACAAAGCCATTGATCGCGACTTTTATCAATCTATTGGCTATCCGGTTTATGGCGGGCGCGCGATCCGCATTGATATGCTTGACCGTGTCATCAGCGCCGTATATGACGCCGCCGAGCAAGGTAAATTCAAAGCGCAGCATAAAATGGCCGAATGGCTGGGCTGCCCGATTGATGATCTCTACGCTGTGCTGGAGGCTATGGGGCATAAAAAGGTTCATGACCCTGCCGACGAGAAAAAAGACGAAGAGGCCGCAACGAGCGGCGAAACAGGCGATGCATCGGGCGTGAGCGGCGCACCAGAAATTGCAGGCGACGTTCAGGCTGAAATGGCCGAGGGGCTTGCCAAGCAAGATGCTAAGGCCGAAGAGCCAGCCAAAGAGCAAGCGAATGCGCTAGAGGAAACCCCTGTGGTTGCCGTTGCGCCCGCCGCCGAGGACATAAAAGCCGAAGGCGAAGCCCCCGCGAAACCAGAAGAGCAGAAAAAGCC
>CAXBAL010000015.1:0-16085 GCA_963973475.1 uncultured Micavibrio sp. | reverse complement strand
AAGAACTTCTGCCCGTCCTCTTCGATGACTTCCTGCTCGGATTCATCATGACCGGAGAGCATCCCGCCCAGCATCACAAAATCCGATCCCGCGCCAAACGCTTTGGCTACATCACCCGGCACCGTACAGCCGCCATCCGAGCATATATGCCCGCCTAGACCATGTGCTGCGTCCGCACATTCAATCACGGCAGAGAGCTGCGGATAGCCAACGCCCGTTTTCTTACGCGTGGTACAAACACTGCCCGGCCCGATACCGACTTTCACAATGTCAACGCCCGCAAGAATTAACTCCTCCACCATTTCACCGGTTACAACATTTCCAGCCATAATGGTGATGTCTTGCGTCATGTCGCGCACACGCTTCACGTAATCGACGAAGTTCTCGCTGTAACCATTGGCCACATCAATGCACAGCTTCTCGATACCTTTACCGCTCTGGTGAATATCGCTTTGCAGGAAAGATTTCAGCTTATCGCGGTCATCTTGCGCCAAGCCGATACTGTACCAGATTGCGCTGGAATCGTATTTCTCGAAAAAATCGGTGAGTTGCTTGAGGCCGTAATGCTTATGCAGCGCCACAGTCAAACCATTGCCGTCCTCAAGAAAAGCGCGCGCCATATCAAACGTGCCCACCCCGTCCATATTGGCGGCGATAATCGGCACGCCGGAAATCGTGCGCCCACTCCAGCGCATCTTATAGCTGCGGGAGATATCCACCTCACTACGGCTGCTCAATGTGGAGCGTTTCGGGCGGATCAGCACATCTTTAAAATCCAGCTTTACATCATGTTCAATACGCATGGGTCTTGGTGTCTTTCTTTTATTATTATCAATTCGTTATCAGGATTTAAATATAGACGAAGCCGCCTCTTGCGAGGCCTTCTTCTTGGCAATCATTTGCAAGGCGCGCTCGATCTCGGCCTTTAGCTCCACCGTGTAATTTTCCAACTCTTCAATCGACATCCCTTCCATCTTGGCGGGGAAGGCCTGAATATCAATTTTTCTACCGTCTTCATCAAACATAAGCGCTGTCCTCCTATATTAAAAAAATAGTGATTGAAACTATAGTTTCAATTGTACCGAGCAAGTGCGAGGCCGTCCGATAGGACGAAAGCATGCCCGGCTTTTGAGGGCTCGCATTAAAAATCCCGCATTTTTAATGCGAATAACTATATTATCTCAATCCTTTAAAATCAATGAAGACAATTTTTTCTGGATTTTTTTAATATCCTGCCGTATAACACCCCTATTCCCGAAATTTTTAACAATAAAATTTCTTTTGACGAACGAGGGAAGTCAAAACCCCTATTCCCGTGGAATTTTTTAAGGAGAGAAGAAAAAATGGCAAATGCCCTGAAAAGAACACAAGAAAACAAGTTACTCATGCCAAAGGCAACTGCTGTCTGGCTCATCGAAAACACCGCCCTGACATTCGGGCAGATCGCAAACTTCACTGATTTGACAGAGATCGAGATCGAAGCTTTGGCCAATGAAGAGATTGGCCGCGGTCTCGTTGGGCGTAATCCTGTGGATCATAACGAACTGACCAAGGATGAGCTTGCCCGCTGCGAAGCCGATCCGTCTGCCGAGCTTAAATTATCCAAGAGCGATCTTCCACAGGTTAAAACCCGCTCGAAAGGCCCGCGCTATACGCCGGTCTCCAAGCGCGGCGATAAGCCCGATGCGATTGCGTATGTTCTGAAATTCAACCCTGAAATTTCAGATGCGCAAATCACCAAATTGGTGGGAACGACAAAGCCGACTATCAACAATGTCCGCGACCGTACGCACCCAAACAGCTCGAACATCAAGCCGCGCCACCCGGCCGATCTTGGCCTTTGCAGCTATGTTGAATACGAGGCCGCTATTGATAAAGGCCTGCGCGCCCAAGGCAAAGATCCCGAAGCCGTTAAGGCAGAGCGTCTGGCCGCCGCGCAGAAAAAAATCGAAGAAGATAACGCCGTGAACGAACCACAAAGCCAGTCCGGTACCGGCGGTTTCGACTTCTCGAACTTCCTCGGCGACAGCATGAACACCAAAGATGACGATTAATTAATCATTCGTCATTCCCCGAGTTCATTTATGAACTCTAGGGGAATCCAGAATGAGAACAATAAAAAGGCCGCACATCACGCGGCCTTTTCTTCATTCAGTTGCTAATTTTCAGGACATTCGCTCAATCGTGTCTTTCAAGGCGAGTTTTTGTTTCTTAAGCTGTTTCAAATAAAAATCCGCCGATGCCACCGATGGCGATTTCAAGGCTTCATTGATCCTGTCCTCTAGCGCTGCGTGTTTGTCTTTTAAAGCTCTGACTTTTGAAGGATTTGTATTAAGCGCGCGTGAGGCCATGGGCTTCTCCTGTTTGTTGCGTTTTCATAAATGGATATCTACCATGATAAAACATTTCGAAACGCCCCCGCAAATAAGCAAAATCTGATGCACCGGAAAATCCAGTGATCAGAAAAACTTACATCAAATGTTTAAAGTCGGTTTGATCTAGGCGCGCCATATAAATTTCATCATCATAGAATGAAGCAATCCATATTGCTCCATTCTTTCATTATACAACCATAAAACATAAAGAAGCGTTAATCTTGCATTGCACTTTGACAAAATAGGAATTTAATCATACTATGGTTTATATCAACTCTAATCACCGTCATTCCCTGAATTCATTTATGAATTCTAGGGGAATTCAGAAAACTGCACGACTAGATTTGGAAGAAAAACAAAATGAAAGAAGCCATGCAAAAACAATCACATGGCTCCCCTACTCGGCAAAAAAGTAAAAAACAAACTGAAGAGATTAAATCTCGAACACCACCCCTTGCGCCAGTGGCATCTGATCGGAATAGTTGATTGTTTGGGTCTGGCGGCGCATATAGGCTTTCCACGCGTCTGATCCGCTTTCGCGCCCCCCGCCGGTCTCTTTTTCACCGCCGAACGCGCCGCCGATCTCCGCGCCGCTGGTGCCGATATTGACATTCGCGATCCCGCAATCGCTGCCAATGCTGGAGAGGAATTTTTCGCTCTCGCGGACATTATTCGAGAACACACAAGATGATAGCCCTTGCGGCACGGCGTTTTGTATCTCAACCGCCTCGTCAAACTCGCTGTATTTCATGACATACAAAATCGGCGCAAATGTCTCATGCTCGACAATCGCGCTTTGCTTTGGCATCGCGATAATAGCTGGTGTGACGTAAACCCCGTCCGCGCACGCGCCTTCGGTATAACGCTCACCGCCGGCCAGCACTTCGCCGCCTTGCGCTTTCGCGGCCTTGATGGCATCTTGCATGGCGTTATACGAATCCTCGTCAATCAACGGACCGATGAGCGTCTTGCTATCCAGCGGGCTGCCGATGCGCACGGATTTATAAGCTTTGGTCAAAGGTGTGACCAGTGCATCATAAATGCTCTCTTGCACAATCAAGCGGCGCAGCGAGGTGCAGCGCTGACCGCAAGTCCCAACGGCGCCGAATATAGCGGCGCGCACGGCCATCTCCATATCCGCGGACGGCGTTACAATCATCGCATTATTCCCGCCAAGCTCCAGAAGCGAGCGTCCAAGCCGCGCGGCGACATCTTGGGCCACGGCTTTACCCATGCGGGTCGATCCGGTCGCACTGACCAGTGGATAGGCAGAATCATTGGACAAAGCCTCGCCGATATCACGCTCACCGATCACAACTTGCAGCAGATTATCCGGCAAGCTATGTCCGGCTTGTTTGAATTTATCCGCGGCGCGTTTGAAGATCACCTCGCAGGCCAGCGCGGTGAGGGGCGTTTTCTCGGATGGTTTCCAAACCACGGAATTCCCGCAGACAAGTGCGAGCGCAGCATTCCATGACCAAACAGCGACAGGGAAATTAAAGGCAGAAATCACAGCGACAGGGCCAAGCGGTTGCCACATCTCACGCATATGGTGGCCGGGGCGCTCGGACGCAATCGTCAGGCCGTAAAGCTGGCGCGATAGGCCAACGGCGAAATCGCAAATATCAATCATCTCCTGCACTTCCCCGCGCCCTTCGGAAATGATCTTGCCGCATTCCAGCGTCACCATCTGGGAAAGCTCTTCCTTGGCGTCGCGCAATTCTTGCCCCAGCAAGCGGACAAATTCACCGCGCACAGGCGCAGGCACGTTACGCCATTCTTTGAACGCAGCCTTGGCGTTATCTCTCACTGCGTTCATCTGAGCGGCCTTGTGCATTTTCACAGAGGCGATTTTGGCGCCATCAATCGGAGTATAAACATCCAGATCACCCGCAAAAACGGCGTCTCCGTTTAATCCGCAAGCGCTGATAATTTCGCTGTGGTCATTCATTGTCGTGCTCTCTTTCGCTTTTAACATGGTGCTTCATCTCCCTATATGATTTAATCCCTGACTATGCACAGTAAAGCACTGATCACCACATTGACAATTCTTCTTGCCCTTTTGTGCACAAGCGGCGCTATGGCAGTGCAAAAAAACCCGCTCCATAGTTATATCGGCCATAATTTTTACCGCACCAAAATCATGCAAACCGCCAGCAAATACGGCCTTATGCAGGATGGGTGTGGGCAAAAAAACGCACTGGTCTCGCGCAAACGCTACGATATCGTCTCAAAACCGGTGTTCGTGCCGGAAAAGCTGCATCCGATCGCGGGCGCATGGGCCGAAACCGTATGGCTCAGCCAGTGTCAGAAATCTTACAAACTTAAAATTATCGTGGTGGCGCATAAAGACGGTAAAATGCCCGAATTTTTGGCCAAAGCCGCAGACGAGTAATCCGCAAATCCTAAGCGGCCAGCGTTTTCAGATATTCATCTTCATCCGGCGTATTGTCACGGCCTAACGCTTTGTTGCGATAAGGAAAGCGGCCAAAATTCTCGATCTCGCGGTAATGGCGCAACGCGTGTTCGTATCCCATCGGGTCTTCCACCTGCATCGTTGCGAACAACTCGACAGAGCGTTTCTGATCGGTCAAATTCTCGCTATGCATGAAGGGCAAGTATAAAAAGCGCCGCTTCATCGGGACGAGTATCTGGTCAAATCCGCGGTGGATAGCGTGTTTGGAGATCAAAAGCCCGTCTTTGTCGGTCTTGAATGCGCGCGCTTGACCGCGAAACAAATTGCGCGGAAATTGGTCCAGCAACAAACAAAGCGCCAAACAACCGGGCGCATCAATTTTCCAGTCCGTCAAACCGCCTTCGGCGGCAAGGTCATAAGTAGCAGCAAATTTCTCGCGGATTGTTTCATCAAATTCAGGGTTGATCTGAAACCATTGCTGAGGCTTCGTTTCTTCGAACCAGAAATCTATTATGGATTGTTTTGAATCTTTCATAGGATACATAATACCCTGAAAATTCTAAAATTCCTATGGTATATGAGCCGTAAAATTAAGAGCCCATTTGCTCCTTGATTTCAGCGCTGGCCGCTTTCCTCGCCTTTTTCGACAGCAAGAACAGAACGGCAGATGGAATGAACGGAGCGAGCAATATGATGATGATAAGAGGATTCTGAATAAAGACATAGGAATTGCCGTCCACAAACTTATTATACAAATATATGAAAGTAAAAAATCCGAATATAGCGAGCATATAAGCGCTCAAGCTATAGAGATAATTTTTAATCAGGTTTTGTTTTATTTTTTCTTTATTTGTCATGGCGATTTTCTGTAGGAGATGTCTTATATCATTTTATTATAATATAGATTACCTTACCAAAAGATTAAGCTCAGCGGGCTTTTTCACCTATACAAAAGGGTATAAACCTATGAGTTTATACCCTTTTAATTACTCGCGTAAATTTACATAGCTTAGTGAAGCTTCGCCCAAAGCTGACGCTTATATGCGTACATAATTCCGGCAAAGACCAACAAGAACAGAATGACGCGCAAACCAATACGCTTACGGTCTTCCATATATGGGTCGGCCGCCCAGGTCAGGAAATGTGCAACGTCTTTTGAATACTGCTCTGTCGTTTGTGCGGTACCATCTTCATATGGCACAATGTCATCGGACAGCGGCGGTGCCATGGAAATGACGTGACCCGGGAAATACTCGTTATAATATTTGCCTTCCGGCACGTCCACGCCGTGATGATCTGCACTATACCCTGTTAACAAGGCATAAATGTAATCAGCGCCGCCATGACGGGCTTTGGCTATAAGGGACAAATCCGGCGGCATTGCACCATTATTGGCATATTTTGCCGCATTATTATTGGGATACGGGGACACAAACGGGTCACTCGGCAAAGCGGTACGCTGAAACATTTCGCCTTCGTCATTGGGGCCGTCGGTGACCATATACTGTGCGGCGATATTTTTGGTCTGGTTCTCGTTATAACCGAGCGCGCCCAGATTGCGGTAGCGCAAATGCTCCATACCGTGACAGGCGGAACAGACATTCTGGTACACTTTCATACCGCGTTGTAGTGCGGCGCGGTCATAGGTACCGAACATGCCATCAAAGCTCCAATCCTGCTCGGGAGCATGCGGTGTATCACCTGCCGCAATAGCAGAGCTCGAATATCCGCCTGCTCCGACCAAGGCCGCGATAACAAGGACTGTGCGTAATAATGTTTTCATTTTCATCTCTACCTACTTACCCGCTTAACTATGGGATTTATTTTTGGCCAGAACCGCATCATGAATGCTGTTAGGCAATGTTTTAACTTTTTCCTTCTTGCTGAGCACCGGAAGCACAACAATAAAGAAGGCGAAATAATAGGCCGTACACAATAACCCGACATAGCTGAGCGCAAACATACCAAAGAAAGTCGCGTCCGCAGGCTGTGAACCAATGTACCCCAGCGCGACGAAATCAATTACCAGTAGGATAAAGAACGCACGGAACAGCGGACGATAACGGGCAGAGCGCACAGGATGGCTGTCCAGCCAAGGCATTACAAACCAAAGGGCAATCGCGCCGAACATCGCAATAACGCCGCCAAGCTTGGCCGTAATAAAGACGATATCTGTGAACGGAATGCCGATCTCGAACGTAATCGCGCGCAAAATCGCATAGAACGGCAGGAAGTACCATTCGGGCACAATATGCGCAGGCGTTACCAACGGATCAGCCGGGATGTAGTTATCCGGGTGGCCAAGAGAATCAGGCGCAAAGAATACGAACAAGCAATACAAAACCAGGAAGACCAACAGCCCGACACTATCTTTGATGGTGTAATACGGGTGGAAAGAAATCGTGTCCTGCTCGTCCTTCGGCTCAACGCCTTCAGGGTTGTTAGAGCCTGTGATGTGCAGCGCCCAGACATGCAGGAAGACAACCGCAAAAATAACAAAAGGGAGCAAATAATGCAGCGCAAAGAAACGGTTCAACGTTGGGTTATCAACCGAGAATCCGCCCCAAAGCCATGTCACGATAGGCTCACCGATCAGCGGCAGCGCAGAGAACAAATTGGTAATCACGGTCGCGCCCCAATAAGACATCTGTCCCCAAGGTAGCACGTAACCGATAAAGGCAGTAGCCATCATCAAAAGGAAAATCACAACGCCCAATATCCAGAGCAGCTCGCGCGGGCCCTTATAAGAGCCGTAATACATGCCGCGGAAAATATGAATATATACGGCAATAAAGAAGAAGGACGCGCCGTTGGAGTGCATATAGCGCAGCATCCAGCCGAAATTCACATCGCGCATGATACGCTCGACGCTATCAAAGGCCATCTCGGTATTGGCGGTATATTGCATGGCCAGAACGATACCGGTCACGATCATCGTCACCAACATCACGCCCGCAATCGCGCCGAAATTCCAAAAATAGTTAAAGTTTTTCGGTACGGGAAAAGCGCCGTATTCACGCTGCATCAGCGTAAACAGAGGCAATCTTGAATCTACCCATTCCACTACCGGATTATCAAATTTTTGACGTGGTCCGCTTCCCATTTTTTTACTACCCTATTCTAATGCGTGTATCTGATAAAAACTCGTAATCCGGCACAGCCAGATTTTTTGGCGCCGGGCCTTTGCGAATGCGGCCGGATGTATCATAGTGCGAGCCGTGACACGGGCAGAACCATCCGCCGAAATCGCCTTTGGCTTCCCCTGTTTTGGTACCGACAGGCACGCAGCCCAAATGTGTACAAATACCGACCACAACCAGCCATTCAGGGCGCTCGATACGCTCTTCATCGGATTGCTTGTCGACCAGGCCGCTGACATCAACGCTGCGAGCCTCTGAAATTTCAGTTTCCGTGCGGCGACGAATGAACACAGGCTTACCGCGCCACATCACCGTTATCGCCTGCCCTGTCTGAATCGGGGTCAAATCCACCTCTGTGGTGGAGAGCGCCAATGTGTCTTTGGCCGGGTTCATTGAATCGACGAAAGGCCATGCCAGTGTCCCGACACCGACCGCGCCGAACGCAGCCGCCGTCAGTTGAAGGAAATCGCGGCGGGATTCGCCGTCTTTGTGATGATCTGCTGTTGTTGTCTTTGCCATGCTAGGATCCGCGTTTATTTTTATTTTTGCAGTTGTTACTGGATTATCATTGTGTAATCAAGTGGTAATCTTGTAAACACTCAATACAGCAATTGCCACAGATAAAAAACCAATATTTGACAAAATCTGTCGTTTTTCATCTTACTTCGCTCAAAAGCGCGCGCACTTAACCAAAGTCAATTGCACAGCCTCCCTGCTTCTGTTATCAGTTTTGGCGTTATGAACACGCAAATCAGCATCGCCATGTATCAACCCGACATCCCGCAAAATATGGGTGCGATGATGCGCCTATGTGCCTGCATGGATGTCTCGCTGGAGATAATAGAGCCATGCGGGTTTCCATGGAATGATAAGAAGATCAGCAAATCGGCGATGGATTACTTAAGCGCAGTTAAAATAACGCGCCACACCGACTGGGATGCTTTTTTGCAAGCAATGGACGCGCGGCGGATTATATTAATGACCACCAAAGGCGCCGCGCTGCATTATGATTTTGAATTCAAGGCGGGAGATGTCCTGCTGGCGGGGCGAGAGAGCGCGGGCGTCCCCGATGACGTTCACACCCGAGCCGATGCCCGCGTTGTGATACCGATGGAAAACGGCCAGCGCTCGTTAAATATAGTCAATGCGACCTCGATGATTTTGGGCGAGGCGCTGCGTCAAACCAAATGGAAGGCTTGAGACATGGAAAAAGCAAAAACCGCCCCTATAGACAAAGAACAGCCCGCCTCGATCTGGCATGATAATAAGGACAAGGCATCCAACTGGTTCAAAAACTTGCGCGATCAAATCTGCGCCGAGTTCGAGGCCATCGAGGATGATCTGAGCGAAGGCCCGCATAAAGACCTGCCCGCAGGTCGGTTCAAACGCAGCCCGTGGTGCCGTGAGGAAACAGGCGAGCCCAATGAATCGGGCAGCATTTTGAACGGCGGCGGTGAAATGTCCTTGATGCATGGGCGTGTCTTTGAAAAGGTCGGTGTCAATATCTCGACCGTTCACGGCACATTTTCCGAGGATTTTGCCGCTAAAATTCCAGGCGGCGAAGAAAGCGGCGGCCAGTTCTGGGCTAGCGGTATTTCGCTTGTGGCGCATATGCGCTCCCCTCTCGTACCTGCGGTTCATATGAACACCCGCATGATTGTGACTTCCAAGGGATGGTTTGGCGGCGGCGGCGATTTAAACCCCATGTATGAAGTGGAAGAGGACACGCAAGAATTCCACGGGGCGTTCAAAGAATGCTGCGATCGGCACGATCCCGAATACTACCCTCGTTTCAAGAAATGGTGCGATGAATATTTCTATATCCCGCACCGGAAAATGGCGCGCGGCGTGGGCGGCATTTTCTATGATTACATCGACAACAATGACTGGAGCGCCGATTTTGCCTTCACGCAGGATGTCGGCAAGACCTTTCTTGATATCTATCCCAAACTGGTTCGCAAGCATATGCATGAGCCCTGGACCGCCGAGCAGCGCGAACATCAACTGGTCAAGCGCGGCTATTACGCCGAATATAATCTGGTGTATGACCGCGGAACGCAATTCGGTCTGAAAACAGGGGGGAATACAGAAGCGATTTTGATGTCCCTGCCCCCTGAGGCAAAGTGGCCGTAAAAAAATTACCGCTAAACTGCGCTAGCTATGCGCTTAGTACATGGCCTGCGTGCGGGACGAATTAGTGTTTTCTAACATAAAAAACTTGCCATTTATTTCGTATTTTCGTACATAAAATATGTTTAGAAAACTAACGGAGAACGAACTATGAACCACCAAAACCTTGCTCTGGTAGCCTCAGAGCCAGTTACGTCACAGCTGCATCAAATTGGATTACAGATCAGACTGGGCGATATTTTTACTTGCAACAGCGATCAAGAGCTTGCCACGGCAAGGCTTGGCTCCAATGACGTCTTGAGCGAAGCACGCGCTATTGCTCATGACAATGAAGGAACACCTGTTGTTTTTGCCGGCACCTTTCCTGATGGCAAAGATCGCGTTCAGGCAACTTTGGCCGTACCGTCTGGACAGAACGTGAGCGAACACCGTGAAAAACTAGCGGCCCTTTTCGGCGCGTCTTCCAACGAAGTTAGCAGCAATCATTTCACCAAAATCGAAACTGCGGCTAACGGACAAACGTTTTACAGCGGGCATAACTATTTAAGCCTGACGGTAGAACTGTAAGCCAACATAAGTATAAAATTCTGGGAAGGCCGCTATCTGTGCGGCCTTTTTATTTGCTTATGCGTTATAAGATTAACCCGTTTACAAAGCAGCCAGCAAGTCATCCCTGCTCTGCTGGAAATCACTGGCAATCCAGCGCTCCTCAAGTCTGGATAGCGCCTCACCTAATGCGGGGCCGGGTTTCATTCCGGCCTTGATTAGCATCTGCCCATCAACGGGAAAGCTTGGCACGTCCCAATTCTGGATGATCTTTAAGGCGCTTGGCGCGTAGCCGTTCATGACGCGGTCTTGCACCAGCTCGATCATTAGCGCTTGCGCGCTGGCGGTGCGTCCGCCTTTGTAAATGGCGGCGCGAACGGCCTTATCGTTGTCCATGTTTGGCATGGATAAAACCTCATGCATTGCATCGACATCGCGGAGGAACACTTTGGGAATCAAGAATAATTTACGCGCAAGATTTTCTTTGTCCAGTTCAGAAAGAACATAAAGACGGGATGATAAAGAGATCAAGCCGTATCGTTTCTGGAAATCGCAAAAATGCCCGAAGAATGCAATCTGATCTTTGCTGCGAAGAATTTCAGGTAGAATATTGTTATCCAACATTATCCCTAAAACATCCTCAGGCTTATCCACAGAGATGATCTTGAAAAATTCCTGTGTGATGCGCTCGGCAGACAGCGAGGAAATATGAGTCGCCTGCGCCTTGCAAGCCTTTAAAGCCAGCGCATCGGGTTTACCCACGCCGTAACGCGCATGAAAACGGAAAAACCGCAGGATTCGAAGATAATCCTCCTCTATCCGTTGCGCCGCCTGCCCGACGAAAATCACTTTGCGCGCCTCAATATCGCCAAGTCCACTGCCAATCGGGTCATAGACATTGCCCAGATCATCGGCCAGCAAGGTGTTCATGGTGAAATCGCGGCGCTCCGCATCCTCGCGCCAATTATCCGCAAAGGCCACAACGGCGCGGCGGCCATCAGTTTCGATATCCTTGCGCAGGGTCGTGATCTCGAAAGCGCGGCCATTCATGACGGCGGTTACGGTGCCGTGATCAATACCCGTGGGGATCACCTTAATGCCTGCGGCTTCCAGCCTACGCGTCACCTCATCCGGCGTTAATTTCGTGGCCAGATCCATATCCTCGACAGGCTCGGCCAGCAGCGCATTGCGCACACAGCCACCAACGAAGAGCGTGAGCGGTTCATTGTCCACGCCCTCATTCAATGCTGCCATCACCGCCTTGGTTTCGGGCGCGTTCATCCATGGTTGGATTCGGATGGTTTTGGCGGAGATAAGCGCGCTCATTATTCCTCAAGCTCCCCCAGCGGGTGATCAAGGCCGCGGCTCGGCACGCTCGCGCCAAATTTCTGCACCAATTCATGATAAACATTGCGGCCAAGGCGGGCGTAAAGGCCTGCGCGGACATGCACATAGGGCAATTTCATCTGCTGGGATTCTTTAAAGAGCAACTCAAGCGGGTGCTCTTCGCCCAGCGGCACGATTTCTTCCATATTGGTGACCAAATCCAGCCCCTGCTCGCTTTCCTTCACATCGGTAATGATAAAGGGTACATCATCGACCTCGACGGGATATTTCTCGAAAGGCGATTGCAGCCAATACTTGCCATCCTCATCAATTTTCAAACCCTTATCGGCGAACAACTTGGCCAGCGCCTTGCGGTTGATGGGCGCGCCGTTGTGGTGCCAACCGCCATTTTCATCAATCCTGAAATATGCCGATTCCAGCAAATCCTTATCTTTTGCCTGTGTGCTCATAGGTTTTATCTCTTTTTTTTGCGTGGCTGCACTATATAATAAATAGAGCTAAACCCCAAATAATTAAGGAGAGTATCCGTGAGCTCCATAGTCCCCGCTACCAAATCCGCCTCGATCGAAAAACGCTTTGATGACTCGGCCAAAAAACTGGCCAAAGCCAAGGCCGAGATCGGTAAGGTGATATTCGGGCAAAACACGGTGGTGGATCAAACCCTGACCACGCTGATCTGTAACGGCCATGTGCTGCTGATCGGGGTGCCGGGGCTGGCCAAAACCTTGCTGGTGGAAACCACAGCGAAAGTGCTGGGGCTGGATAGCGGACGCATTCAATGTACACCGGATTTGATGCCTGCTGACGTCATCGGTTCGGAAGTTTTGGAAGAAGACGACAAAGGCAAACGCTCCTTCCGCTTTATCAAAGGCCCAGTCTTTACCCAGTTTTTGATGGCCGACGAGATCAACCGCGCCTCGCCGCGCACACAATCGGCGCTGCTTCAGGCCATGCAGGAGCGCGAGGTTAGCATCGCAGGAAAGCCGCATAAACTCCCCAGCCCGTTCCATGTGTTGGCGACGCAAAACCCGCTGGAGCAGGAAGGCACCTACCCCCTGCCCGAGGCCCAACTGGATCGTTTCCTGATGCAAATTGATGTGGATTACCCTGACGAGGCCACAGAGCGCCAGATCATTCTGGCCACCACCACAACGCAAGGCGAGGAGGTCAAAGCCGTGCTGAACGCCAAAGACTTGCTGGAAATTCAATCCCTCGTACGCGATATGCCGATTGGTGAGAACGTCGTTGATGCGATCATAAAACTCGTGCGCGGCGCGCGTCCGGGTGATGGCGCGCACAAGCTGGTGAATGAATATGTGACATGGGCGCCGGGACCGCGCGGCTCGCAAGGTTTGATGCTGGCCACCCGCGCCAAAGCCCTGCTGGATGGGCGCAGCGCGCCGTCTATTGATGATGTGGTCGAGCTGGCCGAACCGATTTTGCGCCACCGCATGGCGCTGAATTTCAAAGCCCGCGCCAATGGCGTGAGCACCAATACGATTTTGAAAGCCTTATGCGAGAGCCTGTAAGGGCTTACTCATCCGCTAACGCTTTAGGAACTTTATGAGCGATACGCCAACACATAATCACGACGCCGCAACCGGCCTTCGGCATATATCCGAGGAGGCCACACAAAGCCTGCCTGCCCTGCGCGCCGAGGCTGAAAAGGCTGTGGCCAGCGTATTGCACGGCGATCATGCGCAATCCAAGCCGGGCATGGGCGAGAAATTCTGGCAATACCGTGAATATGTTCCTGGTGATCGCCCGCAAGATATCGACTGGCGCCAAAGCGCCAAAACCGAGCATGTCTTTATCCGCCAGCGCGAATGGCAAACCACGCAGACCTCTATTTTATGGTGCAGCCAAAGCCCCTCGATGGATTTCACCTCACGGAGCAAATACCCGAGTAAGCAAGAAGCCGCGCGGGTTTTAACGCTCGCGCTCGGTATCCTGATGACCCGAGCGGGTGAACAAATTGGCGCGTTCGGGGCGCGTAAAACGGGGCGCAGTGAAAATGCCCTGCAAGATTTGACCTTGAAGCTCACCGAGGATATTCGCTCCACCGCGCCGCTGCCCGATCCGGATTTATACGATTTGCCGCGCCATGCGTTTTTCTTTCAAGTAGGTGATTATCTGGAGCCGTTAGAGGTAATCGAAGAGAATTTCAAGCAATTCTCCAGCCAGAGCGCGGGCGGGTTTGTGCTGCAAATTCTCGACCCTGCCGAGCTAACTCTTCCCTATAACGGGCGCGTACTGTTTCGGGATAAAAGAAATTCTCAGAATATTGATAATGTCGCCTCGATCCGCAAGGCCTATCAGGAGCGCATCAATCAGCACAATCACGCCCTGCATCAGCTCTGCAAGGAACATCACTGGCACCACGCCTTGCACCGCACGGATATGAGCTACGCCCAGACCCTAACCAACATCTGGTCGATCATGTCGCATGAACATCTGGGCGCGCAGGAAGGGGGCGGTGCGTAATGTTACCGTTCTTTGCCGATATCTTGCTGGTCAACCCGCTGATTTTGAGCGCGCTGGCGGCTTTGCCGATTTTGTGGTTTCTGCTACGCGTCACCCCGCCCGCGCCCAAAACAGTAGATTTTCCGGCTACGCGATTTTTAGACGGGCTGGTGCCCGATGATGTCACGCCCTCTAAAACGCCTTGGTGGCTGCTGTTATTAAGATTACTTATTGCCGCGCTGGTCATTTTTGCCCTCGCGCAGCCGATCTATAACCCCTCACAATCCATCAGCGGCACACAAAATATCCGCCTTGTCATCAATAACGGCTGGGCGGCGGCGCAGAACTGGACGCAAATCACCAATACGGCAACCGATATTCTGGCGCAGGCCGAGCGGAATAATGCGAGCGTAGAGTTGATTACCACCGCGCAAGCCACGGACACGCCCGAAGCCAAAGCCAATCTGGTACGCGTCTTGAGTGCAGGCGAGGCCCTATCCGAGGTCAAAGCCCTGCGGCCACGTCCATGGGGCAATGATTATGCCGCGCTCACCGAGGCTTTGCGCGAGGGCGGCAACAATGAAGACATCAGCACCATTATGCTGTCGGCCGGATTGGCCGAGGACGGACTGGAGGCGTTCTTATCCCAACTACGCCGCCGCGGGGATGTAACATTTATACGTCCCGAAGCCGAGAATTCACCCATCGCCCTACGCGGCGCGGGCGGCTTTGCGGGCGAGTTAGAGGCGCAAATACTCACCCCCGAAGCCCTGCCCGCAGGCGTGCCGATTTCGGTGCAGGCGCGCACTCAAGATGGCCGCATTCTTGGCTCCCAGAATATGCAGAGCGACGGCGAAAACACGCTGCACAACATTGTCTTCGATATCCCAGAATTGCTGACCAGCGAGATTGGCCAATTTTCTATCGCGGGAAGGTCAAGTGCCGCAGCGACCTATTTGTTGGACGAACGGTTTCGTAAGCGCAGCGTCGGCATTGCCGCCGAAGAAACCGACACCGATGCTGCCGCCAGCCTGACCGAATCCGCGACCTATATTAAAAATGCGCTGGAGCCTTATACGCAGTTACATTTCGGCACAATTACCGATTTGCTGCGCGACGATCCGTCTATGATCATCCTACCCGATATTGGTGCAATCCCAAGCAAGACCTTGAACGCGCTGGAAGAATGGGTTGATGCTGGCGGCTTGCTGCTCCGCTTTGCCGGACCGAAAATGACACAAAGCCTAAATACGCCTTATTTGGTGCCCGTACCGCTGCGTAGCGGCGGGCGCTCGCTGGATGGTGCCCTGAGCTGGGAAAAGCCGCTCAAGATCAAAGCTTTTGCCGAGACCAGCCCGTTCTACGGCATGGAAGTGCCCGAAGATATTCTTATTAAACAACAGGTACTGGCCGAGCCTGTGCAGGATCTGGAACAAAAAACATGGGGGTCACTTGAAGACGGCACGCCTCTGGTGACGGCTGCGCAACAAGGCGATGGCCTGCTGGTGCTCATTCACACCACCGCCTCGCCGGATTGGTCGAATTTATCGTTGAGCGGGCTTTTCGTGCGTATGCTGCGCCGCCTTGTCGCGCTATCGGGCAAAGCGCCGAGCGAGGTTTTCGCGGCGAACACAACGCTTGATCCGCTTTATGTGCTGGATGGTTTCG
>CAXBAL010000014.1:0-16593 GCA_963973475.1 uncultured Micavibrio sp. | reverse complement strand
GGATGCTCATATGAAGAATGAAGATTTCTTTCATGTTGAGCAATACCCAACCATGACCTTCAAAAGCACGGGCATTGAAGTAACAGGCGAGAATACGGCCAATATTACGGGCGATTTGACCATCCTTGATGTGACAAAGCCGGTTGTTTTGGATGTTACGCATAACAAAACAGGCAAAAGCCCGTTTGGCGATGATTACAAATCCGGTTTTTCCGCAACCGCAAATATCAAGCGCTCTGAATGGGGAATTGATTACGGTCTTCCCAATGTTGGCGATGATGTCGAGATTCGCCTTGAGGTCGAAGCCGTGCGCGTTGAAGAGGGCGTAGCAGTCGATGCTGCATCCGAGACGGCTGAATAAGGATATTTAATTTGAAAAGACAAGCCCCGCTGCTTCCGTATGAAAGATATACGGTGCTTGCCAAAGCCCTGCACTGGGCGTTGGCGGCACTCATTTTGGGATTGCTTTGCCTTGGGTTTTATATGGGCAAGATGGAGTTTAGCTCCACCAAAATGACCGTGATTATGCTGCATAAATCTTTTGGTATGAGCGTATTGGGGCTTGTTATCCTTCGTGTTATCTGGCGTTTGGTACGCCCGCCCCCTGCGCCGCTGGACAGCCATGCGCCTTGGGAAAAAATACTTTCGAAAACTGTTCATTTATTGCTTTATCTGGCCATGATCGGCATGCCGCTGAGTGGTTGGGTGATGACCTCGGCCGCCGAATATCCGGTGAATTTCTTCGGGTTGTTTGATATCCCGATGATTGCGCCGAAAGATGAGGGGCTGGCAGGCTTGGCTGGCGAATTACACGAATATTTTGCTTTTATGCTCTATGCGGCCATTGGTCTGCACTTTTTAGGTGCGGCAAAACATCATATTGTTGATAAGGATATGACCCTGCGCCGTATGGGCGGAAATACAGGAATTGTTGTGATTGGCGCGCTGTTTTTGCTCGCGATCACTTATTTCGTGGTTGATGCGTTGTTTTTCAGCGCAGAGAAGAACGAAAGTTCAGAAATAGCATCGGCCCAGATAGCGGGTCAGGCAGATAACGACGCGCAGGATTCTGATGTCTGGGTAATCAATCCCGAGAGCTCTTACATTCGCTTTACCTTCCAGCAATATGGTCAGGATGTTCAAGGCGAATTTGGTGAATTTAAAGGGCGCATAGTCTTTGATCCTGGCGCATTACAGGACGCGCAGGCCGATATAATGATTGATACGGCTAGTATCACGACAGGCAGTGATAGCCGTGACGAGCAAGCAAAATCCGGTGAATGGTTTGGCACTGAAGACTACCCGCTTGTGGTCTTCAAGACCGAATCGTTTACACATATTGAGGCGAATCAGTATACGGCACGTGGAAATTTAACGATTCGCGGGCAAACGATGCCGATTGTATTGCCCTTTTCATTAGATTTTACTGAAATAGAGGACGGAACGCAGCAGGCCGTGATGGTGTCACAAATCGCCCTGATGCGATTGGATTTTGGTGTAGGCCAAGGTGAGTGGGAGAAAGAGGACGCAATCGCCAATGAAGTGGCGATTGATATCGTTGTAAACGCTTCCCGTGCGTCACAAAACACGCCTTAATCGATTCGACATGGCCTTCAAAACCGTGTAAAGATTCTATATAACAATCATTTAGAGATGTTTCTTTAAGAGACTGTCCAGGCTAGCGTAACCTATGAGAACATTATTTCATTTATGGCTCCATCCTTTCTCACGCAAAGTGCGTGTTGTTTTGGCTGAGAAGCAATTGGAATTTGATCTGAAGATAGAGAAAATATGGGAGCGCCGCACGGAATTCTTGGCGCTGAACCCCGCCGGAGACGTGCCTGTTTTAATCGAGCCGGACGGCACAACGATTGCCAATTCCCAAGTGATTTGTGAATATCTGGAAGAAGTTTATCCCGAGAATAACTTGCTGGGCCATGATCCGATACAGCGCAGTGAAACGCGCCGTCTTATCAGCTGGTTTGATGTGAAATTTAACCGCGAGGTCAGTGAGAATCTGGTTGGCGAGAAATTGATGAAGCGCTTTTTGAAATTGGGCGAGCCGCATGGGCCGTCTATCCGCGCCGGACATGCCAATATTCATTACCATCTGGATTATATCGGGTTTTTAACCGAAAAGCGTGAATGGCTGGCAGGTAGCCAGTTTTCGCTTGCCGATATCGCCGCCGCAGCGCATCTCTCGGCGGTGGATTATATCGGGGACGTGCCGTGGGAAGAACACGAAGCCGCGCGCCGCTGGTACAAAAAAGTCAAAGCCCGTAAGAGCTTTCAGCCCTTGCTGGAAGACCGCATACCGGGATTTTCCCCCGTGGAAACATACGAGGACGTTGGTACCTGATAAATTAAATATGCATCGTAACAATAATAATAACAATAAGAGGTTTGCATAAAAGAATGGGTAGTAATCATCAAAACCATTTATTTTGCTTTGGATACGGATATACAGCGGATTATCTGGGGCATTTGCTCAGTGATCGTGGCTGGAAAATTTCCGGCACCACGCGTTCGTGCGAGAAGCGCGACGAGCTGAAATCCCGCGGCATTGAGGCGCATTTATTTGATTTTGAAAAACCGCTTCTTGACCCTTTGACCATTATGGATGGCGTCACCCATCTTCTGATTTCCACACCGCCAGCCGATGAAGGTGATCCCGCCTTTAATCTGCATAGTGATGATTTGGCAAAACTGCGTTCGCTGAAATGGGTGGGGTATCTTTCCACCACAGGTGTATATGGGGATCGAAACGGTGAATGGGTGGATGAAAAATCCGAAATTCGCCCAACCTCACGCCGCGGCTCTCGCAGGGCAGAGGCTGAAAGCCAGTGGATGTCATTAAATGATGCCGAGAGTTTTCCGCTCCATATCTTCCGTCTTGCAGGCATTTACGGACCGGGGCGCAGCGCCCTTGATTCTATCCGCGCAGGCGTTGCGCGCCGTATCAACAAGCCCGGCCATGTCTTTGGCCGCATTCATGTCGAGGACATCGTGCAGATCTTGGATACCTCCATGCAAAACCCTAAAGCGGGGGAGGTTTATAATCTGTGTGATAGTAACCCCGCCGCCAGCCATGAAGTCATTGAATATGCCTGCGAGCTATTGGGGCGCCCTTGCCCGCCGCTGGTCGATTTTGAAGATGCCAATCTGGCGCCGATCACACGCAGTTTCTATATGGACAATCGCCGCGTCCGCAATGATAAGATTAAAAACGATCTGGGCGTTAGTTTGAAATACGATGATTTTCGCGCCGGCCTTCGCGGCTGTAAAGAGGCCGAAGATTACGCGCTCTCGCTCTGTAAGAAAAAAGAAGGCGGCATTCCGGGATTTTAAGGCATGAGTGCGACAAAGGTTAAAATTACTTTGCTTGCCTTGTTTTTGGCGATTGTAGCAATGGCAGCTGCTTTTTCGATTTACGAATTTAGATTGTGGTTATGTAAAATTACAAATGAGAGTATTTGTATCGCAACATTTCCTTCTTCTGAAAAGTTGAAGGAATTATCCGCACGGGCAGAAAAAAGGGGTAACAACCTCTAAAGAAGCGTTGAAATTTTCGTTAAATCGTCAGCTACCAATCTTCTTACGCGGGTCGTAGGGCATGCGCACCGTGACGGTTGTGCCTTCGCCGACATTGGAATCAATCAAAAGCGTGCCGCCGTGCATTTCCACCAATTCCTTGGTAATAGCAAGGCCGAGCCCTGAGCCTTCATGGTCGCGGCTGTAGGAGGACGAGGCTTGTTCGAACGGGCGCATGATGCATTGTAGTTTATTGGCGGGGATGCCAACGCCCTCATCGCGCACTTTGATCGAGATAAATTCGGGGCGCTCAAGGCATTCCAGCCATATCTGGCCGCCATCATTGGAGAATTTCACGGCGTTGGAGAGCAGGTTCAGGATAATCTGCATAAAAGCGCGGCGGTCGGCCAGAATGTTGAGCTCTTCATTCTCCAGAGCATCTGTAACCATCTTTAAATTACATTCCAGCGCGCGGCCTTCCATCATATGGACGGCCAGTTTTATAGTTTTGGTGATGTTGACATCTTCCAGATCGAGCTCATATTTTCCGGCCTCGATCTTGGACATGTCCAGAATATCGCTAATAAGGTCGAGAAGGTGCTCCCCGCTTTCGCGGATTCCGGCGATGTAATCCAGATATTTCTCGGTACCGATTGGCCCTAAAAGCTGCCTTTGCATCATCTCGGAAAAGCCGATTATGGCGTTGAGGGGCGTGCGGAGCTCATGGCTCATATTGGCGAGGAATTGGGATTTTGCGGCATAAGCGCGCTCGGCGGAATCTTTGGCTTCTTTGAGCTCGCGTTCATAGAGCATGCGCTCGGTCATGTCCTGCATGATGCCGTAAAGCGCCATGACATCGCCATCCGCGTCACGCTCACAGCGGCCTTCACAGCGAATGAAACGGATATCGCCGCCGGGGCGAATAATGCGGAATTCCATGTCGTAATCATTTTGTTCGATAATCGCACGCTGGAAGCCCTGAATGACGCGGCCCACATCGCGGCGGTGTACCATCTGGTTGAGAGAATCGATACTGGGCGCGAAATCCCCGCGCCCTACACCGAAAATGCGGAATATCTGATCCGACCAATCAATGCCGTCCTGCCCGATAACCCAGCGCCAATGCCCCATGCGGCCTATCAGTTCGGCTTCCATCAATTGATGTTCACGCTTTGAGAGCTCTTCTTCATGCGTTTTAGCCGCGCTGAGGTCACGTCCGACACAATAAATATAATCATCACGATGCTGCAGACGCCATTCAGTCCAGTAATGGGTGTTACTCTGGCTTTGGGCGCGCGCTTCGAATTTTATCACACCAACAGAATCTTCTTCGTCATGTACGGTCAGATTCTGTATATAATTGCGGATGGAAGGGCGTTCGCCCTCATCAAATAAATCCATCAAATTTAGTTTGGCGAAGGCATTGTTTTTATAACCGAACAGGCGGTGGAAGGTTTTGTTAACGCGCACAAGTGCGCCATTTTCATCGGCCACAATCATGACCTCGTTTGACATGTTCAGGAAATTGCGCAGATCACCCTGTTCTTTAAGTGTGCCCATCGCGGTGATGAGTTCTTTTCTGTAGCAAATTCCTGATCGTTGGAGGGGATGCTTACAGGCGCTTGCATGATTTTCTGCGTGAAATATTCGCGCTCGTCGGGGCTGATCTCGCGCTGGGTTTCGTTGATTTCACTGGCGATCAGATAACGCGCGCCGCCCGGCATATCAACCCAATCGAAATGAAAGCTGAGCGGGATCGTGTCTTCCCGCAAAAATATGGTGTAGGAGCCGCCGCGTATGTCATTAATCTGGAGACCCTCGTCAAAGCGTATGATGTTTTTTGCCTTGGCATGGGCGCCGCTATCGCTTAAATGTGCGAGATTTTTGAAATAAGTGTTGGCGTAGATAATGTGCCCTTCTTCGCTAATTACCAGACGGGCAATGCCGTCTTCTTCGCGCTCGTAAATCGCGTCTTTTATTTGAAAGGGGGCGGCGGGATTTTGATTATTTGTACTCAATGGGGTCACATATTTATCAGGGCTGAAAATGGTAATAGCTTCCAATACCATAATTGATTCCGGCGGTTCTCACAAGTATCGCCGTCTGCTTCTGCACAGAATTAATTATAAAAAATGCCGCCCCATTCAAGTGTAAGAGCGGCATTTTTTGTTTATTTGGTTGTGTGATCAGTATTTAACAGCGCAGCCATAAGGGGAGGTTGTCGTTGTTTCAACTTCCTCGCCAGCTTTCAGTGAATCAATTGCGGCGGTTACATAGTTGTCTGCGCCTTCAATTGTATCAGGGTTTGCGCTGGAATTACTGTCGATTGCGCCTGTGTATGCGACGTTGCCTTCGGCATCAATGACGAACATATGCGGCGTCGTTTTGGCATCATAGGCTTTACCAATTTCACCGGACACATCGCGGATTAACGTTGTCGGCGCTGCGCCGTAGCTCTCGATATCAGCAAGAGCTTCTTCTGAGGTGACGTAGCCTTGCTTGCCTTCAGCAGATGAGATGATTGTAACCCATGCGACATCCTGTGCGGCGGCCTCTTTTTGCAACTGTTGCATGTTCTTGGCGTCGTAATGCTTTTGTACGAACGGGCATCCTTTGTTGAACCATTCCAGAACCACGATTTTGCCTTTGTGGTCGTCCAGATTGAATTCATTGCCGTGAACATCGGTGGCCGATATGGCGGGCGCAGGTTTGCCGATTTCAACGGCGGCTTTTGCCGGTAGAACTGCGATGGCCATAATTATGACGACCATCAGGTAGGGTAGGGTACGTGCAATCATTATTTTCTCCTTTATGATTGATATTAAAGTCTGGTTTAAAAATTCGTGTTCTTGTTATTCACCCTGCATTACAGCGTTTTTGACAATGCCCGGCGTTAATATTTGCGGCAGGACGATGGGCTCCGGCCTTTGGCCGTCGGCATCGGGGCGGCCATAGAATACATAGATCGGTACGCCGTTCCGTCCGAAACTGCGCAGGTAATCAGTTATGACCGCGTCTTCATTTGTCCAGTCGCCAATTAGATATTTTACGTTTTGATCAGCAAAAACCTTCTTTGTACTGTCGATATTAATGGAAGTTTTGTGATTAACCTTACAAGTGATACACCATGCGGCGGTCATTTCGACAAAGACAGGATCTTTGCCAGCCAGAACGTTTTCCAGTTTTTGCATGGAGAACTCTTCGCCGAATGAGTAGGTGGCCTCTACGCTTGTTGGCGCATTAGGCTGTGCTTTAGAGGGCAGGAATGCGAACGCGCCAAAAAGGCCGAGTAAGGCAAGTGCCAGCACTGCATTCCGCTTCGCGCCGCCAGCAGGCAGATGTTTGAACAGCCACAGGGTAAAGGTAATGCAAAGCATGCCCAATAATATGCCGAAGACAGCAAAGGGCCCGCTTAATTGTGCCAATATCCATACCAGCCACGCGGTAAAACCGAACATCGGGAAGGCGAGGAATTGTTTGAACAAATCCATCCAAGCACCAGGTCGCGGCAGGGCTTTTTGCAGGGCGGGGATAAAGGCCACCGCCAGATAGGGCAGCGCCAGGCCAAAGCCGAGCGCGGCAAAGACCGCCAGCGCGACAGGCGCGGATTGCAAGAGGGCATAGCCGATGGCAACGCCCATAAACGGGGCTGTGCAGGGCGTTGCGACAATAGTGGCCAGAACGCCCGTAAAAAAGGAGCTGGTCAGCCCGCCGCCTCGGGTTAGTTTATTACCGATATTGCCCAGCGAATTGCCGAATTCAAAATAACCCGCCAAATTGAGGCCGATGATAAAGAGCAAATAGGCCAGCAAGGAAATCACAATAGCGTTTTGTAGCTGGAAGCCCCATCCGATTTGTTGTCCGCCTGCTTGTAATAAAATAAGCACGCCCGCGATGGCCAGAAAGCTAAGCACTACGCCGAGCGTATAGGCGATGCCGAGACGACGGGCGAGGCCGTGATCTTTTTCGGCTGTTTTCACAAGGCTGAGGGCTTTGAGTGATAAAACGGGAAATACGCACGGCATTAAATTCAGAACCAAACCACCCAGCAAGGCGAGTATCAATGCTTTGGCCAGGCCTGTGGCCTCAACATCCATTTTAGCTGTGTAATCGCTCTGTGGGGCGCTTAGGGGTGGGTTTGCCTCGGCGGTCGTTGCGCCGCCATTGTTCTTCGCTTGAATTTGAACGCCTTTGTAATTGCCATCATTGTCTTCATAAACGAGTAAGCCCTGCAGGGAAGGGACCTCGTCCAAGGGGCGTTCGCCTGCGTTTTGGGTGAGTTTGAATATGCCTTGGTCGATAGTAATTTCAGGCGTGGCGGCATTCTCAATAAGACCCCAATCCTGTGGGATAAAGTTTAGGGTATTTTGGTCAATATTGGCTAAGAAATCTTCTGTAAGGGTTGTCTTTAGGATGAAATTGCCATTATCTCCGTTAAAACTTGCGTCCCATTCTTGCGCTTCAGGAACCTGCACTAGGCTCTGTTCCAGATAGGCGCTGTTATCCTCACTCGGAATGGCGGGATCATTCAAAACGAGATCGAAGCTGCCATATTCCGGGATGCAGATGTCTTTACAGACGAGGGCTTCAACATCCACGCTTAAGGTAACGGGGCCTTCCGGCAAATCGGACGGGATTTTTAATTTTTGCAGCAAGGTTACATTATCGGAATAACCGTAATTCAGCAGCGGTGGATAGGGGATTTTCTTTGGCGCAGGCCAATATATTTCACTAATCTGAAAACCATCCGGTAGCGTCCAGTCGTGGCGGGGGCTGGACCCCGAATCACCCGGGTTTTTCCAATAGGTATGCCATTCAGGGCGAATGGATTGCTCAACACCAATCCAGATTTCCTCGCCGGGTTCAATGGTTGTTTTTTCGGCCAGAATGCGGAATGTGACATTATTTTCGGTTTCGTCTTCGCCGTTTTGTGCCATGGCGGCGGTGGATGCAATGCCGATGAAAGCCAGAGTGAGTAAAGCCAGAAGAGGTTTTTTGAAATTGCGTATTTGCATTATTGTGTGTTTATCCCGTTTGTCGGTAAGCTGCCTACAAATTTATATGAGCCGCGCCGAAATGTAACCCCGAATATGAAATTATGTTTCAATCGTACTTGCATGTATTCGCTAGCGCTTGACATTAGGTTACAAGATACGAAAATACAGGCCTAGTTAAAGGCACAGCCGAAATTTTTTTGCAGGGAATATTTTATGAGCATTTCAGCACCACAAACATCGCCCCAATCATCCGCGCCGTTATGGTCGCCTTCTGAAGAGCAAGTAAATAGCACGTATCTTGCGTCTTTCATGCACGAGATAAATGAAGAATTCGGCCAGAATTTACAATCCTATGATGATATATGGGCTTGGTCGGTGGATAATAGCGAGCAGTTCTGGTCGAAGGTTTGGGATTTTTGCGGCGTGATCGGTAATAAGGGTGAGCGCGTTCTTGCCAATCCTTCGAAAATGCCGGGCGCGGAGTTTTTCCCTGATGCGCGCCTGAATTTTGCCGAGAACCTCCTGCGCCGCCGCGATAAAGGAATAGCGATTATTTCCCGCGATGAACAGGGCGGTGAGTGCACAATCAGTTTCGAAGACCTTTATGATCAGGTGAGTTTGTGGCAGCAGGCATTTAAAGAGGCCGGCATCGTGGCCGGTGACCGTATCGCCGGATATATGCCCAATATCCCCGAGACCATCATCGCTATGCTGGCCGCATCCTCGCTGGGGGCTGTGTGGAGCTCGGCCTCGCCTGATTTTGGCGTGCAGGGCGTTTTGGACAGATTTGGCCAAATCGAGCCAAAAATTTTGGTCTGTGTAGACGGCTATTATTATAACGGCAAGCGCATTGATTGTGTTGCCAAGGTCAAAGAAATTGTCCCGCAAATGCCAAGCTTGAAAAAAACCGTGATAGTGCCGTTCATGGGCACCCAGCCTGAATTGGATAGCAAAGAAGCGATTATTTTAGATGACGCGTTTTTACATGGCTTTGCCGCCAAGGATATTTCCTTTAGCCGCCTTGGGTTTAATCATCCGCTTTATATCATGTTTTCATCAGGAACCACGGGCGTACCGAAATGTATTGTGCACGGCCAAGGCGGTACGTTGTTACAGCATATGAAAGAGCACAAACTACAATGCGATATTCGCCCGGACGATAAAGTCTTTTATTTCACGACATGCGGGTGGATGATGTGGAACTGGCTCGTCAGTGTGCTTGCCAGCGAGGCGAGTGTGATGCTGTTTGATGGCTCCCCATTTTTTCCTGATGGGAATATGCTCTGGGATTATGCGGAGAAGTACGGCTGTACGCTTTTCGGTACGTCTGCAAAATATATTGACGCATTGAAAGGTGCGGGGCTGGAGCCGGGTAAAAACCACGATCTATCGAGTTTGCGCGCGATGACCTCAACAGGCTCGCCGCTGGTGCATGAGAGTTTTGATTACGTGTATGCCTCTATCAAGAGCGATCTGCATTTGGCATCAATCTCGGGCGGTACAGATATTGTGTCCTGTTTTGTATTGGGCAATCCCGTTTCGCCCGTTTACCGCGGTGAAATTCAGGGCGCGGGCCTTGGTATGGCGGTCGATGTCTTTGGTGAAGATGGCAAGCCGACAACCGAGCGCAGCGGAGAACTGGTCTGCACTAAGCCGTTCCCGTGTATGCCTGTCGGTTTTTGGAATGATGCCGACGGATCACGTTATTTCGACGCCTATTTCAATCGTTTTGATAACATCTGGTGTCATGGCGATTGGGTGGAGAAGACCGATCATGGCGGCATTATTATTCATGGCCGCAGCGATGCTACGCTTAATCCGGGCGGTGTTCGTATCGGCACGGCAGAGATTTACCGTCAGGTTGAACAAATCGAAGGTATCGCGGAAAGCATAGCGGTCGGTCAGGATTGGGAGGGCGATGTACGTGTCATCTTGTTTGTGACCCTGAAAGAGGGCTATGACTTGGATGAGAACCTTATCAAGGATATCAAGACCCGTATTCGTATCGGTGCCTCGCCGCGCCATATGCCTGCCAAAGTTATTGCGGTTGACGATATTCCGCGCACGAAAAGCGGTAAAATTACCGAGTTGGCCGTACGCGATGTGATAATGGGCCGCCCCATCAAGAATAAAGAGGCGCTGGCGAACCCTGAAGCCCTGAAGCTTTATGAAGATCTGCCTGACTTAAAATCGTAGCAAGCGCCATAAATAATGCTTGCAAAGCGCTTGGCTTCCTGTCTTTACTAATGGCCATGACACATGTTTTGAACCCAGCTCCTGTAGTAAAATCCTTGGCCATACTGGTCATGGCGGCGTTCGTATATGTGGCAAACTCGGCAGCGGCGGCGGGCTGCGCCCGCACATAATGGCTCATAGTACAAAAGCGTACGTCCCAACTCCCAAGATAAAGAAACCCGCGCATAGACAAAAGCCGGAATTTCGTGTAAATATAACATTATGAAAAAGATAAATCTGGAAAGCGAAAGTAAAATGCCTCGTTCCGTAATTATAGAAGGCGATGATAAGCCCGAGATTCATGTCACGCCAAACGCTATTGAAAATATGCAGGCGGAAAAAAACTGTACCCTGAATTTCCGCCCTGTTGTGAATGGGCTAACCAGTAACCCCGGCGCGGACATGATCCGCTATGCGCGCGGGAAGGAAAATATGATCTGGCTGGGTCAGGGTGAGGGCGATGCACCGACCCCTGATTTCATTGTAAACGCAACCGTTAAAGCCATGCAAGACGGGCTCATGTTTTACGGTCCCGCGCTCGGTTCACCATATTTGCGTACCGCTTTGCGTGAATATTACAAACGCATATACGGCGCCGATATTGGCGAGCATCGTCTTTACGTAACGCAGTCTGGCTCTACGGCTATGAGCATTGCTCTCTCCTCTTTGCTGGATAAAGGCGACGAGGTGGTTGCCGTAACACCGATTTGGAAAAACCTTTTGGGCGCGATCGAGCTGATGCAGGCCAATACGGTCGAGGTCGATATGGATTGCGATGCGGACGGCAAATGGACGCTGGATCTGGATAAGCTTTTTGATAGCTGCAGCGAAAACACGCGTGTTATTTTGCTCGTTAGTCCGTCTAACCCGACCGGTTGGACGGCCTCTAAAGAGGAAATGCGCCAGATTTTGGAGTTCGCGCGCGAGCGCGGTATCTGGATTATTGCCGATGAGGTTTATAACCGTCTTGTTTATGATGGTCACCGCGCACCAAGCTTTTTGGATGTTTCAAAGCCTGATGACCAGATATTAATTGTGAATAGCTTTTCCAAGACATGGGCGATGACGGGCTGGCGTTTGGGCTGGATTGTTGGGCCTGAAACCGCGGAAGATAAAATCCGTGATGTGGCGCTTTATAACAATTTATGTCCGCAACCCTTTACGCAGCGCGGTGCGATTGCGGCGTTGGAACAAGGCGAAGATTTCATCAAATCCCAGATTGATTTGTGGCGATCCAACCGGGCCTTGATGAAGCAGAGATTTGATGCGCTGGGCCGTGTGCGCTTTACACCGCCCGATTCCACCTTTTATGCATTCTTTAAAGTCGACGGTGAGCCTGATTGTATCGAGCTGTGCAAACGCATGGTGGATGAGGCGCAAGTTCTACTCTCGCCAGGATGCGCATTCGGCAAGAACGCAAAGGGCTATGTACGTATGTGCTTTGCGGTCTCGGAATCGCGACTGAGTGAGGCGCTGGACAGGATCGAAAAAATTCTGTAAGCCTTTTTGCCAAGGGATAGCAATAATTTGAGGCAAATAATATGCGCGGTTTTTTCGGTATTGGCGTTGAAGGTATCAGCAAAGAGCAAAATGTAGGCACGATTGCCCGCTCGGCCCATTCGTTCGGGGCGAGCTTTTTCTTTACGGTTGATCCAGAGGTAGATGTCCATGCTTTCCGCACGTCCGATACCTCCGACGCGTTCGATCATATGCCGTATTACCAGTATGAGCGCCCGCAGGATATTGATTTGCCGGAAGGGTGCGCGATGATCGGGGTTGAGTTTGTTGAGGAATCAATCCCGCTTCCCAGTTTCCGCCATCCGCTGCGTGCGGCTTATATATTAGGGCCTGAAATGGGGAATTTATCGCCAGAGGCCATGGCGCGTTGCGATCATGTGGTCAAAATACCGATGAAGTTTTGTGTCAATGTCGGCGTGGCCGCCGCAATTGTGATGTATGACCGCATGGCGTGTCTTGGACGTTTTGCCGAGCGCCCTGTACGTCCCGGTACGATTTTGAAAGCACCGCAAAGGCCAAAAACATCGCTTCGCCGGAAAATCCGCAACAAAAACAAAAAAACCAACTGACGGTTTTTTAAATTCTTACGAAAAAATTCAGCAGTTTTGATAGGCCGGTAAACTTAATCGGCGTGTCCGAGACGATCATGCAAGTGCAGCCATATTGGGGGCAGGATTGCGGGGAATGGGTGTGGTTTTCATCTTTAATAATCAGATCGCCGCGTTGATAACGGCCAAATTCGTCTTCATATGCCCCATCCAGAATAAGGGTTATCTCCATCCCACCATGGGTATGGTGCGGCGTTTGCCGCGATGGGGCGACTTTTAAAAACCGCGTATGCGCCGCCTTGCAATCCAGTTCTACTTTGAACGTTTTGAAGCCGGGATACATAAATTTCCAGCCAATTTTGCCGCGCTGGGCGCCCAGGCATTCTTGCAAAGGTGCAGGGACATCAAGGCCACCCGGAAAAGCGGCTTTTTGTATAGGGGGCTCTTTGGATTCCAGAGTATCTATCTTCTCCAAAATACTATCTAAAGCGGATTCGCAAAGTGAGACGGGCGTGCAATCCTGCTCTAATACATAACCGCCGAGTGATTCATAGTGTTCAATATATCTGCGGGCTTTACCGGACATTGAAATATGCGCGGCAATAATCAGGTTCTTGGCTTCATCGAGCCGACCTGCCGCATAATCCAGCAATAAGGCATGGTACAGGTCATCGCTTATATTATCTTTGCTTTGGAACGTCATGTCGCCCCCAGTTCTTTTATGGCGGCGCTATTCCGCAAGCGTTTCAAGGCAATACGGATGCGGGATTTAACGGTGCCGAGAGGCAGGCCGGTTTCATCCGCAATTACCTGATGGGTCTTGTCTTCAAAAAATGAGCGCTTAATAAGGTCAGCTTGCTCGGGGGGGAGGCTTTCGAGCGCCTCGGCAATGGTTTCGCTTTCCTGCGTGTCGGCCATCTCTGCCATAGGTGAGCGGTAGGTGTCGTCTTCTAAATCAGGAAGTTGGTCAAGATCAATGCTATAGAATTTTTTCTTGCGCAGGGCGTCGATGCGCTTGTTGCGGGCGATGGTGAAAATCCATGTGCTGGCGGCGGCTTTGACGGGGTCGTAGCTTTCGGCTTTGTTCCAGATATTTAACATTGTTTCCTGCGCCAGTTCATCTGCAAGTGCTTCATTTGCGCCTCCTTTCATTAAAAACGACTTAATGCGTGGTCCGAAATAATGAAACAATTCGATAAAGCTCTGTTTGTTTTTATTCTGGCCGACATCATATAATAATTCTTCAAACGTGCGCCCATCAGTATCGCCGGCAGAATTATCGCCGGTATTTCCGAGGGGGTCGTTATCGTGTTTCGTCGTCATAAACGCATTTTCCGGCAAAACCTTGTTCGGGTAAAGCCCTTTTAAACGACTTAAGTTTATTACGTTACATATATGTATATGGATTACGGCAGAGGCATTGTTTTTCGAGCATGCGCATTATTTTAAAAAAATCGCGACAAAAGTTTGAAATGTCGGCTTGAAATGATAGTATTACAGATAATCTTATGTTGTTCGTCCGAAAACAGTCCTTAAACATGAAAGCAATTAAAATGCGTAGTCTCCTTGTTCTTATGGTCTCCATAGGTATATCTCTGTGTTCTTTTCAAGCGCGCGCGGATGAACCCAAGCCGCTAGGTGTTCACGGTGCATGGCAAGCCTTTGTTTTTAATGAGGGCGGCGAAAAAGTTTGCTATATGGCCTCCCAGCCAACAACCGCAAAGGGTGATTATTCCTCGCGTGGTGACGTTTTTGCCTTGATTACGCACCGCCCTGCCGAAGGGACACGCAATGTCTTCAGTTATATCACAGGCTATGATTACAAATCCGGTAGTGATGCCACGGTAAAAATTGATGGCGATAGCTTTTTGCTCTTCACGCAGGACGATACCGCATGGGCACCTGACGCCGATACGGATAATAAATTAACGGATTATATAAAAAAAGGGTCTAATATGGTGGTAACAGGTACGTCTTCCAGAGGTACGCTGACGACAGATACTTTTTCTTTACGTGGATCGGGCGCTGCCTATGATGCGATTTCGAGAGAATGTAACTAATTATTTTTTTATCACCTTTTAAGGATAATATTATGAAACATATCGAAGCCTCCAAGCGTATCCGTTTAACTCGCGATATTTCGGAAAGTGATTTAAAACGCGCTCTTACCGAACGCCTGAAGCGCGCATTTGATGTTGAAAATATCACTGAAAATGACAAAGGCTTCCATATCGAGGGAACAACAGGCGGTACAGACAGCATATCCCGCCATGCCCGTGTTGATCTGAATGTTCAGCTGTACAAGCAAAATGAAATTTGCCGGGTCATGATTTATGGGTATTCAAAAATGGCGCGGTCTTTATTGATTAGCTATTCTGTCTTGTTTTTTGTGGTTTTGATGGTGGGATTGCTTCCCGGCTCTATTGAAACGAATGGTGCCGATAGTGGCGCGATGGATGCTTTTGTTTTATTGGTGTTCGGTATTTTCATATTCTATGATATTGATAACAAAATCGCGGAACCAAAGGAATCTTTGACTTCGATTTTAGAGTCTCTTGAAACCGAATTCGGGTGATTTACATTTAATCCCGACTTTTCGCGCCTTAAAGCGTAAAATTTATTGGAAGTGGCTGCAACGCTGTGCTATCAGAACGATTAACAAATATATTTAGAAGCCAGGCAGGGATTGGTTCTGCCGATTTTGGGCAAAAGAAGCCCCGAAATAAAGGCGTTAAAGGTTTTAAGGCGTTTGATATGCGTAAATTAGATAATTTCAAAGCAAACATATCGATACATAAGTTTTTTAGAGTACGGGAGCGTTACCTTTTGACGCGCTCCAATCGTTTGCGCGCGCGCTATGGCGTTATGGCTTTGGCTGTCGGTGTGCTGGCCAGTGGTTTGATATTCCATGATGGCGGTGCGGATAACAGCCGTTATGATTCTCTTGCTTCGATCGAGCCTTTGGCGGGCTCACCGGGTGCACTTGCCGCAGGCACTGACGAGAGCGATTTCCGCTATGCCAGCGTTCTGCCGGATAATCTGATTGATCTGGTGCGCCGCACAGAACAAACAAGCGCCGCCCCAGAGCCTCAAGATAAAGATTTTGTCATCAAGTCGGGACAGACGATTGCCGGTATCTTGCAAAATGCAGGAGTAAGCGGCGGTGAAGCCTACAAAATTGTCGAGGCGCTGAGTGAATATCTCGATGTGCGCAAAATACGTGCCGGACAGAGCTTTAAGGCGCGATTCGAGCCTGCCGAAGCCACAGAAGAGGATGCAGGTGATTCGATGGTTCTGGCCGAAATGGTCATGGACATTGACCCACTGAAGTCGGTTAGTATCAGCAAGTCCGGTGAAGATTTCAGCGCCGAGCTCAAAGAAAAAGAAGTCGTCAGCAAAACATATGCCGGCGCTGCAGAAATTCAGACCTCGCTATACGGGTCCGCTGCGCGGTCAGGTATTCCGTCACAAGCTATCGCAAAAATGATTCGCATGTATTCTTGGTCTGTGGATTTCCAACGTGATATCCGCCGCGATGACCGCATTGAATTGTTGTATGAAGTCATGGAAACAGAGGATGGCGAGCCTGTTAAATATGGCGAGATCATCTATGCCAATCTAAGTGTTGGCGGTGTGGACATGCCGCTTTACCGCTTCGAAGGTAAAAACGGCGAGACAGGTTATTACGACCAAAACGGCAGAAGCATTAAAAAGACACTCATGAAAACCCCGGTTGATGGCGCGCGTATGTCATCTGGCTAGAT